>CALBHK010000163.1 GCA_937894565.1 uncultured Chlamydiae bacterium | reverse complement strand
TGTTTTCACGAGTTCCGTTAAAAGAGTGATTTTATCGCCAATAGTTTTAAGATATTCTTGTTTTAATTTTTCGATAATATTTAAAGAAGGATCGCTGCTTTGAGTTTTATGGGGATTACACAGACCAACCAATAACTTATCTAACTGGTGGGGATAAATAGGCTTATCCAGAATATAATCAACTAAGTATTTGTCCCTAAGCAATCTAAACATCTTCTCATCGTGAAAAATGCCTGAAATTGCAACAATAGGATTTTTATTTTCTTTTTTATGCCTGATTTCTTCAATAAGATCTAAGCCCGATCCATCGGGCAAATTTAAATCGATAATGTAGGCGTCATATAAAGAGGATCCCACTTTCTCTTTGGCCGTTTGCAAAGTGTGACAGATATCCAGCACTACATTATAAGGCCCTAATAAAGCAGCAAAGTAAGCTGAAAATTCCGGATCATCGTCGACTAGAAAAAATTTTCTAAAGGCACTTTTTTCTACGTTTTTCATCATCCCCCATCCCTCATTAGGAAGATAAAAAAAAAATTCCTTTTATACAACATTTATTATACAAATAGGTGAGAACCATTTTATTTTGGAAAGCATATGTCTTGCGAGAAAATTATTTTAATTGTAGAAGATGATCCCGATTGCGCCGTACTCCTTGATACAATCCTCTCTCATTGTGGCTACAAGCATCTCATGGCAAATACGGGAAAAGCAGCCATGAAAATCATTGATGAAGAACCCTGTGATGGAATTTTTTTAGATATTTCGCTTCCTGATATAGACGGTATAGAGATAGCTCGCTACGCTAAAGATAAAAAGGGGCCCTCTTTTCCCATCATTGCTTTAACCGGGTACTCTGCCGGGGAACTAAAAAATATCAACCCCCATGCCCTGGATTCTTTCCGAGAGGTCTGCGAAAAACCTTTTGATGTGCAAAAGATAGAAAAAACACTGCAAAAACACTTCCCTAAGGTTTTATGATCCCTAAGTCATAACGCCTTTATAAACCAACCCCCTGGTAGGATCCATTGTCACCATCTGTCCATCATTGAGTGTATGACAGGCACCATCTGCATATACAATTGCTGATTTCCCCTCTTTTTGCACCCATTTTAATAAATACTCTTCAGATTCTTGATCCCCGTGATGGTTTTGTAAAATAACACCTAAGGATTCTCTCATAAAGGGATCATACTCCTCATCACAGCGAGTAATCACTAAGAGCTTAGCTTGACATTCCCAAGGCGAACGACTTTCTATTGTCAATAATTTCAATACATTCCCATACACCTGTTTGCCCATTCCACTGCGTCCTTGAACTAAGACCTCTCCAATGTGATCAATTAAAATCATATTAGTTGTCCCCCTGACTCCGAAGGGATGTCCTGCCGTTACAATCACTAAATCCCCATGATTCACCAAGCCACGGCTTAAAGCAAAGGCGCTAATCTTTTCAAATGCCTCCTCAATACTTGCCACATTGGGTTCATAAAATGGAATTACCCCCCAAGCAAGTGCCAATTGATGATAACATTTTAAATTGGGGGTCATCGCTATAATGGGCATTTTTGGTCTAAAACAGGAGAGCAAATGAGCGGTAGAACCACCTGTAGTGAAAGTAAAAATAGCTTTTGCTTTAGTATTATAAGAAGCTTTTACAGTGGCCAATGTAATAGAAGAGGGAATGTCGGTAAATTCCCGTTGCGAGCAGCGATTAAAAAATTCTCTGTACTCAAAATCTTTTTCAGCCTCTAGGGCAATGGTGCGCATTACATCTACTGTCTCAATCGGATAGTGTCCAATAGCTGTCTCTCCGGAAAGCATCACCGCCGAAGTGCTATCGTAAATCGCATTGGCTACATCCGATGTCTCGGCCCGTGTAGGACGTGGATTTTGCATCATAGTTTCTAGCATTTGTGTGGCCGTAATAGAGGGTTTACCCGCTAAAGCGCTTTTACGGATCATCATTTTCTGCAGTTGAGGCACGCGGCTGGAGGGCACTTCCACCCCAAGGTCCCCTCTTGCAATCATAATGCCATCGGCAATTTGCACAATGCTATCAAAATTAGAAACCCCGCGTTGATTCTCAATTTTTGCAATCACCAAAATTTCAGGCTTCCCTTCCGCCTTTAAAAATTCTTTTAAAGCTGCTACCTGGTCCGCATTACGCACAAAAGAAGCGGCAATGATATCCACATCTAACTCAACACCAAAGCGTAAATCTTCTAAGTCTTTTTCAGTGATGTAAGGAAGTCCAAGTTCTTCATTTGGTACATTCACCCCCTTACCGGAACGAATGATCCCGCCTACCTGAATTTCCACCTCAACCCCTTGAGCGCTCACCTCGACAACTTCTGATATAATGTATCCATTATCAAAAAGAACGTGCATCCCTTTGGTTAATTTATCTAATACAAAGGCAGGCTTAATAGAGATGTGGTCTAAATTTCCTTCTTTTTCTTCTTTGATTAAAAGCAGGCGATGTCCTTCAGGAAGAAAAAGCTCCCCGTTTTGAATTCTTCCAATACGGATTTCTGGTCCTTTGGTATCCAACATAATGGCTAAGGGCTGCTTTTCTTGCTCGCGTGCTTTTTTAAGCCGTTCAATAGTGAGGCGATGCTCTTCATGCGTGCCATGGCTAAAATTCAGACGGGCAACGCTCATGCCAGCACGCATCAACTGGACCATTTTTTCAATGGTGTTGACAGCAGGACCTATGGTTGCGACAATTTTAGTATGAAAAAAAGGAAGGGATTTACGAACCATGCCTAGATCCTAATCATTTCCTTTATCTTAATCTATTAGCAGAAAAAACTCTATATATCTCTGTTGAAAGTTTTAGCAAGTCCTCCTCCCATAAAGACAACTCTTCCATCTTCACCCATCTGAACTCTTCGTACTCCAAATTTTTTTGAAGAGAAATTTCCTTCTTCTTTTTAAGCTCTAATGCATAGGCGTACTCATAAATTTGCTCTCTGTGATCTAAAACAAATCCTATTGGGTAAATACTTTTTAATTCCTCGTATTCAATCCCAGTTTCTTCCTTGAGTTCGCGCAAAATATCAACATACGGCTCCCCTTCCAAGTGACCTGAAGGAACCAACTCCCATTTTCCAGATTGCGCAACTTTCTGTCCACGCAAGCCCAATACACACTCTTCTTTATGATACAATAATCCTGAGACTGCTTTACGGTAGGGACGGTCTAGCTTCCAAATATTGGGATGAGATCCTATTGTAATCCATTCAAATGCCATCGTTCAATCCAAGTAGTTGTTGAATTTCCATCCAATTATGGGCCACTGCGGCTTCACCTAAATGATGAGCGCAAGTGTAGGAAATAGTGGGAATACCAGCTCCTATTGAAGATTTGACTCCATTCAATGAGTCTTCAATGGCCACAGCCTCTTCTCCAGATAAATCGGCATTTTCAAGGGCTTTAAGATAAATAGCTGGATCGGGTTTAGAATGTTCCACATGTTCAGAGCTCACCACTTCACTAAAATAATGGGCCACATTTAAACGGTGAAGCATTTGGTGAGCTAACTCAAAGGGGGCGCTGGTGACTAATAAAATTTTCTTCCCTTTCTTATGCGCTAACTCCAATGTCTGCTCTGCCGAACAAAAAAGTTTGGATTCATTTTTATAGGCGCTCATTAAATGCGTATGATAATGACCTGCTAAGATGGCCTCATCTTCTTCCAAATCATGCTTATTTTTTAAAAAACGAAAAATTTCAGGAAAAGCTTTACCATTAAGCGCTGCAAATTCTTCTTCGGAACCCACCTTTCCTTTCGCTTCCATAAATGCCAAATAGGTCCGAAAAAGCACGGGAATAGAATCAATTAGGGTCCCATCCAAATCTATCAACAATCCCTTCCAATGCTTAAAAATCATTCAATTCCTTTCTGTTTAATATTTTGATTAATTAACGGCCAATCAGGATGTTTTTCTAAAAGAACAATTAAATCCCGTAATGAGTAATTAGGGTGCTGTAACGAAGATAGAATTTTTTGAATTAAACAAAAATCTTCCTGAGTATCTACACATAAGCGGTAGCGTGATAAATCCTCTTCATTTTCAAAATGAGCTGTGCGAAAAAAACCGCTACGATAAAGCACTGGAGTGACATGTTCCAAGTCCCCCTCACTTACAGCTAATTTTTGAGCTTCCTTTAAAGCACTAAGAGTAAAAACTTCTACATCCAAGCCGCGAGGATAGGTGCGAATCAATGTATTGGAAAGATAGTCGCAATTTTTAAAAAGAGAAAGAGCTTTATCAACAACATTTGGATCTATTAAAGGACAATCTCCCGTGCTACGGATGATACATTCTACATCATACTGCTCTGCGGCCTGAATATAGCGCTCTAATACATTATTTTCTAAACCTCTAAAAACTGGAAGACTCCAGCGAGCAGCCATTTTACATAGCTCATCATCAAGAGTTGAGGTTGTGGTGGCTAAAATAATTAAAGGCACACAAGAGCGCCGCAGACGTTCCATCTGATAAAGAAGAAGGGGTTTGCCATTCACCGGCATGAGGACTTTCCCCGGTAGCCTACTAGAACCCATACGCGCTTGGACTATGATTGCAGTTTTCATATAAAAAAGAGTACGAAATAAACAGGATCAAAACAACTTAAAAAATCACCTATTTGGTCTTGAAAATTTCAAACATCTATGATAGAATGACTTATATTAAAGTTCAGGAGAAATTTTCTATGTGTAAAATCAATCCCTTAATTGTAGGGTTCACAACAACTTTGGCGGCTGGAGGCTTAGCATTTGGTGCGCTTGCTGGAGCTGAGGCAATAGGAGTCATGTACGCAGCAGTTGGCGGTGCAGCTCTTACTGTAGCTAGTGTAGCTTTAACTGTAGCTATGGTAGCCTTAATAGCATTTACAAGTATTTCAGCAGCCACTTTAATTATTGGAGCCATTTATGGAGAGTATAAAAAACCTCAAACGGGCTGTTATTTCTTTGAAATGATGGGAGTTATGTTAACAGTAGTTTTTGAAAATATAGCCAGCGTCTGTAAATGTAAATCTTAACCTGAGTTTTGGCACGCTAATTGCTCTTTTCCTTCTGTCTAAACAGGAGGTGCTTATGGCTCCTAAAAAAGAAAAAAAGAGCGTTAGTCTAAAAAAAGAAAAAAAAGTTCTTACTGCAGAGGGATGGAAAAAGAAAGTTCACAAAAAATAACCTTTCTTCAATAGATACTCAGCATTTAATAACGCGGATCCAGCCGATCCGCGTATATTATTGTGCACAAGTAGATTGAATTTATAGTCATGCACATGGCACTCCCGCAAACGACCTATGCTCACCCCCATCCCCTTTTCGTTCAGACGGTCCAGTTTAGGCTGAGGGCGGTTCTCTTCTTCCTGATAAATGATTAAACGTTTAGGAGCCGAAGGCAAGTTTTGATCTTTTATCTCACTGGGATATTCCTGCCAAAGTTCCCTAATTTGAGACAGAGTCGGCTTGTGTTTAAAGCTTAAAGAGACAGCTGCTGAATGACCATCGCTCACTGCTACCCGATGGCAGTGAGCGCTTAAGCAAATGGCGGCATCGATCATCTCCTTCCCATTCCATTGACCAAGTAAACGAGTGGTCTCTTTTTCTATTTTTCTCTCTTCATCAGCAATAAAAGGAATAAGATTATCTTCAATTTCTTGTTTAAGGGTTGGATGCTTGCCCGCTCCGGAAATTGCCTGCATAGTGACCACCACTGCTTGCGTAATGGTAAATACTTGATGTAGGGGCTTTAATGCAATTGATAGCCCGCTTACTGTGCAGTTGGGATTGGTGACAATAAACCCCTTTCCAAAGTTTTGTTTTTTAATCATTGCCAAATGCGCGCTATTGACCTCTGCTACTACATTGGGCACATGTTCTGACCAACGGTGTGCGGAAGCATTAGAGATGACTGCTTTTTCCATAGAAGCTAACTTTAGTTCTATCGAATAAGCGATATTTGAAGGCAAAGCAGAAAAAACAAGAGAGGATGGATGGTCAGAATCTAATTTAGAAAGTTTTATAGCAGAAATAGACTGCGGAAGAGGTGTTTTCATTTGCCAGTCTACAGCTTCGCCATAAAATTGGCCGACGCGTGCGTCTATTGCGCAAAGAGCAACCAGTTCAAACCAGGGATGATCGGCTAGGAGGCTCACAAAATGCTGGCCCACCAAACCCGTAGCGCCTAAAAGTGTGACAGGCATTTTCTTTTTAACTGAGAACATAAACATTCCTTCTTGAATTTGTTATGACATAAGAGCATTCAGGGCAACGCCCTGAAATATAAAAGCCTAGGGCAACGCCCTAGGTAAGGTCATAAAAGATCTTTCAGGCTGAAGGCCTGAGTTATAGTAAATATTAAATGTATCTACTATAACGCAGGCCTTCAGCCTGGGATTTTATTTTTGCATGTCACCTAGGGCGTTGCCCTAGGCTTTTATATTTCAGGGCGTTGCCCTGATTTAACTGAATCAACTCCGCGCTTGCTCTGCGCTCTCTGCGGCTCTGCGGTTAACTCTTTAAGTTTTGGAGAGGAGATCGATCATGAGGCGTACCCCAAAACCAGTTCCCCCTTTATCATAATAACGTTTGCACTTACTTAAATGCGCCACTCCTGCAATATCTAAATGGGCCCATGTTGTTTTTTCCACAAATTCCCTTAAAAACATAGCGGCAGAGATTGCTCCGGCAGGCCGGCCTCCGATATTGTTCATATCAGCAATATCTGACTTTAATAATTCACGATATTCTTCATACAGAGGAAGCTGCCAAGTGCGTTCATAGGTATTTCTGCCAGAAGCACAGATTTCCTGCACCAAAGCCTCATTATTAGAAAATAACCCAGCACACTCTTCTCCCAAAGCCACAACACAAGCTCCCGTTAAAGTAGCAAAGTTGATCATTCGCGTAGGTTTTAAATTCTTTACCGTATAAGAGAGAGCATCGGCCAGAATTAAACGCCCTTCCGCATCTGTATTGCCTATTTCAACAGTTGTTCCATTATAAGCAGTATAGACATCGCCCGGTTTAAAACTCGTTGCACTAATGCTATTTTCTGTAGAAGGGATCACTCCATAGAGATTGACTTCTAATCCAAGAGAGGCCGCTGCATGGATCGTTCCGAGCACTGCTGCAGCTCCCGACATGTCACACTTCATCTCTTCCATAGAACCTGTCGGTTTTAAATTAAGCCCGCCTGTATCGTAAGTCACCCCTTTCCCAACTAATGCTGTAGACTCTTTGCTCTTAGGGGCTCCTTTATAATGTAGGATGATAAAAACCGGCTCATTTGCAGAACCTTGATTAACTGCTAGCAGTAAGCCCATTTTTTCTTTCTCAATCTTCTTTTTATCAAAGATAGTGACAGTTACATTTTTATGTGTTTTTGCTAAGTGCGTAGCTTGCTCAGCCAGATGCTGAGGCGTTACCGTATCCGCATTTCCATTAATCAAATCGCGCGTTAAATTGACCCCTTCAAAAACAAGAAGAGAGCGCTCCAATTCCTCTATTTCTTTAGAAGAAAGAGCTATAAAACTCAAATGAGTCACGGGAGGAGGGGTCTCTTTTTTGATCTTTTCGCTTTTAAGGGCATCAAAAGTGTAGTTTGCAAATAAAATTCCCTCTAAACTTTCTGTGGATATTTTTTTAGATGAAAGCTCTTTGCTTTCGGGTAAAAGACAATTAACGTGGTGGGCATGGCATCTGCGCGCTTCCCGTCCTGCTTTAAAATAAGCCAGGCGTACCACATCGTCTGTAAATTTCTCTTTTTTTCCAAGTCCCAGCAAGAAAATACGTTCTTCTTTAGCTTCAGGGTCATAAGCTATCGAAATTTCCCCCTTTTTGCCTTTAAAATCTCCTTTGGTAACGGGCAGAAGAGCGCTCTGTAAAGAAGAGGCTGCGTTTGTTGCTATTTGCGCCCCCTTTTCTGTTTCCCAGAAAGGAAGAATTAAAGCATCCGCTTTTTTTCTGGATGAAAAATTTTTAACCGTAGTGAATTTCATTTCCCTTTCTCCTTTTCTTCTTATTAAAATGGCAGCTCTTCATCTTCTTCTTCATCTAAATTGTGTCCCATTGTGCTTCCCATCTGGGGTTGAGCCGCTTGCGCTGGGGGCTGTTTGGTAAATCCGGAAGGCTGTACACCCTGTTGGGGATTGTGTGCTTGGTTTGAGCGCGGCTGTTGCGGATAAGACTGCTGTGGTTGCATAGTAGAGGGTGCTCCTCCAGTTTCATTACGAGCATTGCCTCCCGGCACAACAGCCAAGTGCTGAGCTACAATTTCTT
>CALBHK010000162.1 GCA_937894565.1 uncultured Chlamydiae bacterium | reverse complement strand
CTGGTTGTTGGTCGTTGTTAATTACTGGTTGTTGGTCGTTGTTAATTACTGGTTGTTGGTCGTTGTTAATTACTGGTTGTTGGTTGTTTGCTTCTTTTGATTTTTTGGAGCAATATTTAATTAGAAAGTCTTTAGCAAGCATTACAATAAGAGTTGCAACTGGGACAATTGGGGAACCGCCCATCAAAACAGCAAATCCTACAACTGTAGCTACAGTGATGACTCTTTTCAAGAAGTAGCCCAAAAGTTGAGCTCTTTTATTTTCTTTGTGATTTTGAAGTAAGCATTTTATAGCAGCATCAGCCAAAAGGTCTGTCATTAAAGCAATAGCCAGTGTTCCGCCTATCAAAGCTTTTGAATGTGTTAAAGTAGAAAGGCAATCAGCACCAAATTGAGCAGCAGTTGGCATAGTTGAAATAGCATAAAAAGCTGCGCCCACTTTAGCGGTAACAGTTGCCGCCACGATCACGACTCCGGTAGCAACATATTCTGCAGCTTTAAGTAAATTAACCCTATCCATTATTACTTCCTTGTTAATACGATGTTTTTATCAATTGTATCAAATGTATCAAAATTTTATGAAAACATCAATTGATTTTAAATTTTTTAATTTTCGGTTTAATGTAAAATAAAAATGTTATTTTAAATTTAAGTTTTTTTAAAGATTTGATAAAGATGTGATTTTTCTGGTTTTTAAAGCCGCAAACGGGCTTAAGCTATAGCGAACGTGATTGAAAAATTGGTATTTGAGCGCGTCGGCTTTGCATCAAAATTTTTATATTCACTCATGCCAAGGCATAAGGCAATGGTCATTCGCTCCAGACAAAAAATTTTGAGCAGCCTCCTTGTCAAAATTCCAACTTTTCAACCAAGTTGGGTATATAAAAATAAAAAAACTGCCTAATTTTTTATTAGGCAGTTTTTTTGTGAGCATTACTTTAGTTTTAGTTTTGGTTGTTTTGTTGGTATTGTTGAATCATTTGTTGTACGTTGAGTCGTTGCGGCTGTGGTTGTGCGTTATTATTGTGGATCCCTAAATCTTCAGCTAATTGATTGACATCCATATTTTGATTTAAGTTAAAGATCATATTGTTTCGTTGTGGTTGTGGCACGTTGTTATTTTGTTGTAGTATATTGTTAAGGTTAATTGGAGGCGGTAGGTTTCCAAGGTTGTTTTGTTGTGGTGGCACGTTGTTATTGTTTGGTGGCACGTTGTTATTTTGTTGCGCAATGGCGTTTATTAAATTGTTTAGGTCTTCACCGTTGAGATCAATTTCTTCGTCTACTGTTGGTTGGTTGTTAACTTCTTCGTTTGGTTGGTTGTTAACTTCTTCGTTCGGTTGGTTGTTAACTTCTCCATTTGGTTGGTTGTTAACTTCTCCATTTGGTTGGTTGTTAACTTCTTCGTTTGGTTGGTTGTTAACGTCTTCGTTTGGTTGGTTGTTAATGTTTTCGTTTGGTTGGTTGTTAATGTTTTCGTTTGGTTGGTTGTTAATGTTAATTGGAGGTGGTAGGTTTGCGTTTAATTGTTCATAGTGGGGGTCTTGAAAGGGGTTTGGTTGGTCGTTTATTGATGGTTGGTTGTTAATTTCTTCGTTATTGAATTGTTGTTCTGCTTTTTTGCAGCAATTTTTAAAGGCGGCTTTTAAAATGTCTCTAGCGATTAATAAGGTAAGAGTTGCAATCGCAACAATCGGAGAAGCGCCCATCAGAACCGTAAATCCTACAACGGCGGCTACTGTGATTACTTTTTTTAAGAGATAACCCAAAGCCACAAGTTTTTTGTTTTCCTGATGTTTTTCTAAAACTTTATCTATTAAGATATCTGCTAACTTGTCAGTGATTAAAGCAATGGCTACCGTGCCGCCAATTAGAGCTTTATTTTGCATTAAAGTGGAAAGACATTCTGTTCCAAATTGAGCAGCAGTCGGTAGAGTAGAAATAGCATGAAAAGCTAATCCCACTTTAGCTGTGACAGCTGTAGCGATCATTATAGCGCCGGTAGCTACAAATTCGACAGTTGATTTAATAAAGTTAACTTTGTTCATTTTATCTCCTTAATTATGAATACTATTTTCATAAAATTATATCGCAACTCTATGAAAGTGTCAATTGTTTTTTAAAATTAATGTTTAACTTTTGTTTTATTGTAAAAGAAAATGTTTGTCTTAAGGTTAATTTTTCTTAAAGATTTGATAAAGGTGTGATTTTTCTGGTTTTTAAAGCCGCGAAACGGTGAATAGAAAACGTAAGAATTGGTCTACAGGGCAACGCCCTGAAATATAAAAGCCTAGGGCAGCGCCCTAGGTGCGTTATAAAGGAATTTTTTTCAGGCTGAAAGCCTGAGTTATAGTAAATATAAGAACACAAATCCTATTTACTATAACTCAGGCTTTCAGCCTGAGATGTTATTCTTGGATGTCACCTAGGGCGATGCCCTAGGCTTTTATATTTCAGGGCGTTGCCCTGTATACTCGTTTTTTTAAGTTGAGCATTACGCACAACGGACTGGACTCTACAAACAATAAGCCCTTTAGGCTTCTAAAAAACCTACAAAATTCATTTTCTTGCTATGATTGAATAAAAAAGTAAGAGCCTCATGTTAAAAAAATTATTCGAAGATCAGCGTGCCGCCCTTAATGCCTTTTTTGATCGGATTGAAATCAAAAAAGCCCAAAAACTGCTTGAACGTTTGCAATTGGTAAAGGGGACAATCTTTTTAACGGGGGTTGGTAAAAGCAGTTATGTAGCCAGAAAAATTGCCGTTACGCTCACATCTACTGGAACTCGCGCTCTTTATTTATCTCCCACAGATGCTCTTCATGGCGATATAGGAATTGTCTCTCCAGAGGACACTTTTATCTTTTTAAGCAAAAGCGGGGAGTCGGAAGAGCTGCTCAATTTAATTCCGGCCTTAAGAAATAAGGGCGCTTATTTGGTAGCCCTTGTTTGCAAAGAGGGAAGTCGTCTGCAGAAAGCTTGCGATGAGATGATCTTACTGCCCCTCACTCGTGAATTATGCCCTTTTGATTTAGCTCCTACAACCTCTACCGCGATTCAGATGATCTTTGGAGACACTTTAGCTGTCGCTTTAATGCAGGCTAAGGGATTTGAAATTGAAGAGTACAAGCTCAACCATCCCGCTGGACGCATCGGTAGGCAGATGCTTTTAAAAGTAGCAGATTTGATGCTTACCGGGGATCAGTTGCCTCTATGTACTCCTAACGCTATCTTGGTGGATATGTTGGTCGAACTTTCTAAAAAACAGGCAGGATGTTTGATTATTGTAGAAAATGGAAAGTTATGCGGCATTTTTACTGATGGAGATTTAAGGCGCGCTCTTGAAAAAGAGGGAGCAAAGGCTTTGGATAAAAAAATGAGAGATTTGATGGTTCCTTGTGCGCGTACGATTGATCCCGAAGCTCTTGCCACTCTGGCACTTCATGAAATGGAAAAAAATCAAAAATCGCCCATCACAGTACTGCCTGTGGTCGATAAAGAAAAAAAATTATTGGGTTTGATTAAGATGCACGATATTTTACAATCAGGAATCTAGATAAGTTTTTAATGTTTTGCAGGCACGTTCTGTAAAAAGGGGAAAAAAGATATTTTTCTCTTCCGTTTTCAATTTCATGAAGATTCCATAACGCCGAGAAGCTTTAAAAAATTCAACCTTTTCTATTTCTGTTAATTTTATTTTCATCTTTTGTTTGTCTTTGACTAGGAAATAAAGGGCATTTTCTGCGCATATGACAAGCGCATGAGGGTTGTTTTCCAAAGAGATGAGTTTTTTATAGGGAATCAGCCCGATGGCGATCAAAGTGATGCCGGCAATCCAGATAAAAATTCCCCAGGATTTAAGCTCTTCAACGGGCATTTTGATGCCGCCATAAAGAATAAGGGCAAGTCCTGGGATCATCCATAGCATGCTAATAAAGAGCTTCCACCTCTTTAAAGAAGGGATGATACAGCTGTAGAGTCTGAGTGTTTCTTTTTTCATTATTTGATATGTTAACATTTTCTTTTTTTTTGTATAGTGAGGAAAACAACAAAGGGGGTCAGTATGATGAGATTTTTAACTGTTCTATTTTTATTAGCTTTTTGTTTGCAGGGAAATTTGGCTTTTGCAAGACGCATAGATTCGATGTATGACCGTGAGAGAAGGGAAGGAGGGGGGATGCAAACAAGCACTTCTTCAGGGTATAAGCGTCACCATATGGAAAAAATGAGAGAAATAGAATCGATGGATGGCTGTGAGTGCTGTGATCAAGGCAGCTGTATTGGAGAAGATTGCCCTTGTCATTCCCGCGACTAAAACCTGTTCTTTCAGTAAAAAATTTAACCACTAAACTGCTTCTGGAAGGCCAGGAAGTTAAAGTGGTCGATGCTATGAGTTTTGATCTTTTTGCAGGAAAGACGCTTGCAATTGTGGGCGAATCGGGCTGTGGAAAGACGATGACAGCTCTTTCTATTTTGCGCATTCTCGCCTCCCCCCCGGCTCTGCCGCTTGAGGGGGAGGTCTGGTTCCAGGAAAGAAATTTAGTCACTTTATCGGAATCAGCTCTACGCTCTATTCGGGGATCAGAAATCGCCATGATCTTTCAAGATCCTATGAGTGCTCTTAATCCCGTTTATACAATTGGCGAGCAGCTCATGGAGGTGGCCAGGCTCCATTTAAAAATGGATGAATTGGCGGTCTTTGATCGTGCGGTGTTGGCTCTAGAAGAGGTAGGCATTGGCGAGGCTAATACTCGGATGGATGCCTATCCCCATCAGCTTTCAGGGGGCATGAAGCAGCGCGTTATGATTGCTATGGCGATGCTTTGCGAGCCTAAGGTCTTAATTGCCGATGAGCCGACAACAGCGTTAGATGTCACCATTCAAAAACAAGTTTTAGACTTAATGCGTGATTTGCAAAGACGCAAGGGGACCGCTATTTTATTGATCACGCATGATATGGGAGTGGTGGCCGAAATGGCGGATGAAGTGTTGGTGATGTATGCAACGCGTGCTGTTGAAAAAGGGGACGTATTTGATCTTTTTGATCGGATGGCACATCCTTATACGCAAGGTCTTTTTGCCTCTCTGCCCCATTTAGCAAAAAGAGGTTCCCCTTTGCCTACCATTGCCGGCCGTGTGCCTCCTGTCACAGAATTGCCTTCCGGCTGTCCTTTTCATCCGCGCTGCCCCTTTGTGATGGAATGCTGTAAAAAGGGAAAGGTAGAGCGGTTTTACTTAGAGGAAAAGCATTGGGTGGACTGCTGGTTGTATGAGAGGTCTAATGCTAAAAGTTGAGAATTTAAAAGTCTTTTTTCCTGTTTTACGCGGGATTTTGCGCCGTCAGGTGGGTGTGGTGCGCGCAGTCGATGGCATCTCTTTTGATTTAAAAAAGGGAGAAGTCCTAGGTATTGTGGGAGAGTCGGGATCTGGTAAAAGTACCTTAGCAAGAGCTGTTTTTCGTTTAATTGAACCCACAAATGGCAAGGTGGTCTATGAGGGAAAAGATTTAGATCTTTTAAGTTTTAAGGAATTACTGGCTTTGCGGCGTGAAGTGCAATTTGTCTTTCAAGACCCTTATGCTTCTCTTAATCCAAGGCATTCGATCCGTGAAATTATAGGAGAAGGGCTTATTTATCATGGACTCGCGATGAGAAAGGAAGTAGCAGAACATGTGGCGCATCTATTAGATCGCGTGGGACTTGGAGCGGATGCCATGAGGCGTTATCCGCATGAGCTCTCTGGCGGGCAGCAGCAAAGAGTGTGTATTGCACGCGCCATTAGTTTAAAGCCTAAAATTCTTGTCTGTGATGAGGCTGTTTCTTCATTGGATATCAGCATTCAGGCTCAAATTTTAAATTTATTGGAAACTTTAAAAACAGAGATGGAGTTGAGCTATCTTTTTATTGCTCATGATCTTTCCGTTGTAAAGCACCTATGTAATAGGGCGATTGTTATGGAGAAGGGCAGGAAGGTGGAAGAAGGGACCATTGATCTTTTATTTAATTCTCCTAAAGAAGAATATACGATTAAATTACTAAAAGCCATTCCGGTTAGCCATCCTAGGTTAAGAGCTGTTTCTATTTGAAATTACTGGAATAAAATTTTTGAATCAGGTATAATTAAATATATAAAAAACAGGATTTAAAATGTTTAAGAATAAAGAAGGGTCATTTTTTTCAAGTGCAGCTTTTTGGACGTTTTTGCCTATGTTGATTGCATTAGGGGGCTCTCTTTTTGTAGGCATGTCGCCTATTTTTGTAAAAGCATCTAAACTTCCGCCTATTACTATTGGATTTTATCGTCTGCTTTTTGCTATTCCTTTTTTATTCCTCTGGTCTTTTTTTGAAAATCGTAATAAAGAAACGAAGCGCTATTCTGTATCCACACATCTAAAATTAGCAGCCAGCGGCCTTTTATTTGCTTTAGATTTAGCCTTGTGGAATGAATCTTTACAGCTCACATCCGTTGTGAATTCAACCATTTTAAACAATTTTTCCGTCTTTTTTATTCCGCTTTTTTTGTGGGTCATTTATTCAAAACGTCCTAATTTATGGATCACGATGGGTTCATTAATGGCTATTGGGGGATCGGCCCTTTTGGTGGGTGAAAAAATGTCCATTTCATTTTCTTCGTTAATGGGTGATTTTATTGCCGTTCTTTCAGCATTTGCATGGGGTGCTTATTTTATCACTGTTGAAAAGTTAAGAAAAGAGCTCTCCCCTGGCACTATTCTTTTTTGGTCAGGTGTTTACTGCGCACTCTCATTAGCTTTTATTGCCCTATTACGAGAGCAGCCTTTCTTTCCATTGGATCTTCAAGATGCAGGACTGATGGTGGGTTATGCGCTCTTAGTGCAGGTAGGAGGGCAAGGGTTGGTAGCTGTCGCCTTAGGTTCTATTTCAAGCTCTTTCCTGGCTTTAGTGATGTTACTTGGTCCCGTGCTTTCGGGTTGGGTTGCTTGGGTGCTCTTTAATGAGAGTATGTCGATGCAGCAGATTATAGGCGCGGCCATCATCTTAATGAGCATTGCGGTCGCAAAATTGGGAGATAAGGATAAAAAAACTCCCGATCCTCAGCTTGTTGCAGAGCCGGTTCCTCAAGAAAAATAGATCATTGGTTAATTCAACCTAGAAACGGCAGTTGAATCCGGAAACAAAGCACAATCTTTTGAGCCACAATCGTTTGTAGTGGGGGTCGCATTGTTACTAATCGCCTCGTTGGATAAGAGGAGGCTAAAGAATAAATGCGAAGCTCCTAAACAAAAAAAAAACTTGATATTTGAATCATGAGTAATCACATAGCCTAGTCATTTTTTTCGATAGGTATGTATAAATTTCTCTTAGTTTGGGCTAAAATATTAATTCCCTCTGGGTAATTTTTTTGAATCATCTCTTTAGTAACATTAAATTTTTGAGATGCATTTTCAGCTGTAAAACTAAGATCTACCAGATATTGATGTGCATTTCCAAAGTTGGTAAGCTCTATTACTATACGCCTCTGACTCTCTTGACTTTCTTCGATATAAACTTTTGTGCATTTCACATCTGCTTTTGCCTTATTTGGCGTGATGTATAAAGAATTTAAATAACGAGTAGCCACAGCAATATTAATTCCAATTTCACCGGCGTGCTCTCCATTCTCTGTTTTTGTGACATTAACCGGCAAGCTAGTAGCAATAATCCTATAGGCTTTTTCTTCCTTCAGATTATTTTTATCACCCTTCCATACCACCCGTATGCTTTTTGTGCTGTTTTCTCTAAGAATAATCTGAGATGGGTAAATTAAAAATTCATTAGATGCATCTGTAAGAATCTCTTCTCCCTTTTCATTGATTTCTCTTTTGGAAGCGGTCACTTCTATAGCAGCTGGTTTTTCTTTTTTTTCAGATGAAACAGTAAAAAAAGTTTGTGGTTTATTTGGATCTAAGGAGACGATGGTAGGCGTCATTGACCAAGCGCACAGATCTAGATTTAGAAATGCTAAAAACAAAAAAGAAAATCTTATCAAAAACCATTTTTTTATCATTTACTCTATCCCCATGATGATTAATTGTAAACTTGTCACATAACTCCCTGCAACGTTATCTTCTGCTTTGAAAGGAGGAATATAAAAATCTAATCCTATCTGTTTATCTACAATAGGATTAACCGCAGCGTTATCCATGCTAAAAATGACCCCATCTATTACAGGAAGTTTAGTTTGGCTGAATTGTACAAAATATTTGATTTTTTTGTTAACCTTTTCTGATTCATGATAGAAAACGAAATCCTCTTCATCGGATTCGC
>CALBHK010000161.1 GCA_937894565.1 uncultured Chlamydiae bacterium | reverse complement strand
GCGCGTCGCCGCGAGCCGCTACGACCACATTTTTTGACGCAAATCGGCTTTACAATATGAATTAATGACACAGGCGTCAAAAAACGTCAGCGTAAAATCCAACGTTGGGCGAAAAATCTGCAAACAATTTGACACTGACTCATTCCTGCCGACATCCTGTCGGCACTAAGGCCGACGGTAGCATACATTATGATGAAAATCCTTACCACTGAAGTTTACCATAAACACCGCATTTTCTTTTGCATTTTGGTTTTTTGTACAGCTGGTTGCCGTGAGAACCCCGCAGCGCTTCCGGAATCGCCAACAAAGCCAAGCGCAAGTCAAATTCCGCAGAGTCTTGCGCCAATTGATAGACGACCTACCTTGGAGGACGTACAGCATCGCTTTGAACAGAGCGAGAAATACGCCAGGCCTGAAGCAAAATCGACTCTGGAATGGCGACAGATGAGGCCTTTATCGAACATTCAGTTTGAATTGCCGGCAAAGATCGAATTTGAAGAAAAATATGCCCTTTTGAACGAGGAGACAATTTCTAGATCTCTACCCCCTTTGACATTGGAGCGATACTCATATATCGATTTATCATTAAAAAAATTCTTACAGAAGCATCCAGAGCAAAAAGGTTCAGAGGCTTCGACGGCTTCAATATATTTTGAAATAATTCAGAAGCTTACCTTAAAAGAATATATCCGGCGAAGGTTTAAGGAGAATCAGCTGTTTTCTCCGGACGTGAAGCGCGTAAGTGAACCCAGAAATGGGTATTATGTCAAATGGAGTGATATGTTCACATATATACATGAACTTTGGCTGGAGAACGGCGATGGCATTTACCGCTTTGAGGCGTCTGAGCCAAATGGCCAAATCCCAAAGGAGAGTCGCCTGACTGAAGCAGCTATTTTACATATCATTTTTTCTTTGAGAATCTCCAAATGATGCGGAAATCCGGCAAAACGTCCATGTTTTGCCGCCACAACCCAGCAGATTCTTCGCCCAACAAGTTTTACCTGCTGCGCGCGCGACCACTGCGTTGGGTCGCGTGCTCGGCCGCTCCGCGCCAAAGATGCCCTCGTCGCACAAGCGGGACGCTTGTTTTGTGCTCCTCGGGCAGGCGCTCCGGGCACATTTTTGCTTGTGACGAAGACGCCACAAGCAAAAACGTCAAGGTAAAACCAACGTTGTGTGAACATTGTCGCGCGAAGATTTTCACGCGCATCCTTGCGCGTGCTCTTGTTTTATCGCAAGATTTTCTTAAGATTTCTATTTCACATGCGGCCGCACACAGTCCGTATGCTTCGTGCCGTCAGAGCTCTTATATGAATGACTGGAAGCATCTTTGCAGCTCAGATCATAGGAAGCTCTATCTTCTAACCGCCGATTCTCTTCAATAGGTAGTCCTGTCCTAGAATCAGAGGGCACATTTCCCCTCGCAACAGCACAATTGCCTGTGAATATCATAGCAAATAAAGGCAAAAGGGTAAACATCGTCTTATTAGCTCGTGACATAGTTAATTGTACATTTCTTAGGTACTGTGTCGAACGCAAAAGTACGCAAGATGCATTTCTGCCATAGTTTCCAATGAAGCAGGCAGCCGCAAAGCCGTTAGCACATGCTAGATGATTCCCGACTAACCTGTGAAAACAAGCCTCTCGATCATCGTTAACTCAGGTTAAAGGCCTTCATTCTGAAGAAGCATTTAGAGCAGACTAATTGAATATCCGCAAATTCTGTGGCTGTATCACTCCAATCGCCTTCCCTTTCAAAGACTGCATCGCATTGGTCGCACCAGGCATTCAATTCGCCATCAGGGTAATCTCCGTCTGGCTGCGAATCAAATGGTTCCCAAAAACCAACTTTTTTCTGGCCGAGCAGATGCTGACACACAAAGGCTGATTGGTTCATACCATGGGTGCTGCCTACTATAGTTTTACTTGCCATTGAGACTCTAACGCAGTCTTCATGTGCAAATTGACAGGAAAACTCTTTTTTTGGGAAAAAAAGGAGAGTCATGCAAGTACAAAACAGGGTGCCGCCCGGCCGTCCGTGGCCGGGCTTGCACGCGCGACAACGTCACACAACAAGATTTACCTGCTGCGCTCCCTGCGGTGCCGTAGCTTCTCGGGTGCTCGGCCTCCGGTGGCCTGAAATGCGTTGACGCCCGCGCTCTATCGAGCTTTATTGGCGGGCGCAACGCAGCCACCTGCGGCACATCGATGGCGCGCCAAGAGCGGCTT
>CALBHK010000160.1 GCA_937894565.1 uncultured Chlamydiae bacterium | reverse complement strand
ACAGATGCGCAAAAGGGAATGGAAAACAAAGAGGAAACTAATTTTTGGTTGAACAGACTTAACAACGATCCCAAAACGTTCATGAAAAACAAATTTTATATCGAAACAAAAAAAAATGAGACTCAGAAAGGAATCAATCCATGGTAAAACACTTTCTATTAAACCTCTTGTCCGCTTTTGTCCTACTCCCGATCCTCCTTTTTTCGGCAGAATTTTCAGCTAGAATTACCGATAAAAATATGGGTGTTGGAGAAAGTTTCACCCTGCACTTAACTCTCAAAGACGCCTCGGCTAAAGGCTCTCCCTCCATTGACATCTTAAAAAAATCCTTCCACATTCATTCTCAACAACAAACTTCTAGCACAACGATTATAAACGGTCACATCTCTTCAAGCCTCATGTGGACACTCATACTACAGCCTAAGCAAGAAGGAGACACCCTCATCCCGCCCATAGACATCCACACTTCCGATGGGACATTGACAACAGATCCTATTAAGATCACAGTCACTCACGAAGTTGCCAAAGAAAAATCATCCGCAGCTGATGACATTCTCCTCACCACAGAAATCAGCAACCGCCAACCCTACAAAAATGAAACCTTCTTTTTAACCATTATGTTGAAATCAAAAATCGACCTGATAAACATCAACATGCCAAAATTTTCCATTGAAGATGCAATCATTGAAATGAATGGGCAGCCCCGCATTGAAAAAAGTATTATCGGCACTACGAAGTTCAATACTGTTACCTTTAATTATCTGATCACACCCTTAAATACCGGCGCGCTCCACATTCCTGCAATTTCATTAGAGGGAGCCATTCCTGTGAAAAGAAAAACTCAATCTAACTCATTTTTTGATCCGATTTTTCTAATGTCAGGCTTTGATCACCCGCAATCGTTTATAAAAACATCCGAGCCCCTTACATTGAATGTGCATCCCTCTGTTGCCGGGATGATGCCTTGGCTGCCCGCACGCCAGTTAACAATTGAAGAGTCTTGGGACCCTTCGCAAAAACTAGAAGTAGGAGAGCCCCTCACTCGATCCATTAAAATTATCGCTCAAGGTATCCTATGTAGCCAATTGCCAGATTTAGCTGAAAAACAAAGTGAAGGTTCTGATCTGAAAGTCTATGCTGATAAGCCCTTGATGGGAAATGAGGTCAAAGAAAACACCATCCATAGCTACAGGTTGGAGCAATATACTCTTATTCCTCAGCAATCCGGCAGCCTGACACTGCCAGAAATCGCTCTGGAATGGTGGGATGTGACAAAAAACAAAAGAGCTCTTGCTTCGCTACCGTCAAGAAGCCTTGAAATAGCGCCAAAAATTCATAGCGAGAAAAACCTACCTTCGAATACAAGCACACAAGATCAATCCGTTAGTGCGGCAGAGTTAGATTCCTCTAATCAGAGAGACCCTCTTTTATATGGTTTAATTGCTGGTTTGGCTATCTTGCTCATAGCTGCAGCCGTTTGGGTAGTGACATTGCAAAAAAAGATTTCTCAAATGAAAGCGCCCCCAAGAACAGAAAAACCAAACCCTCAGCAAGTGGTGCAGTCACCTAAAATAAAAGAAAAGCCTAAAACCAAAGACAAGAAAGAAAAATTGCCCGACCTAAACCCTACTTAATCACTCTCAGGACAGGATATTTTTTTTGATGCTCGAAATATGCAGGGCAACGCCCCATACGCATCAGGCTAACTCTTGCAGCCCTTCAGGCTGCGATACCTAACCCAT
>CALBHK010000159.1 GCA_937894565.1 uncultured Chlamydiae bacterium | reverse complement strand
CCATGGAAACAGGCCATATGATGTGGTTTACCATGTCGGAAGTCGATGAATTCAATAAAGCTGTTGGTCGGTGCAAGCAGAGTTTAATGTCATTAATGATACCTTTAGAAATTCAAGACAAACCTGACGCCGTTATTCTTAAATGTAATCGTGGCCAAATTACTTTCGACAATGTCAAATTTCATTACAAGGGAACTGAGCCTCTGTTTCAGAATAAATCTATCGAAATTAAAGCCGGGCAAAAGGTAGGGTTGGTTGGCTACTCCGGTGGTGGTAAATCCACTTTCGTCAATTTGATACTCAGACTTTACGATATCACCGATGGCGCCATTCTGATTGATGGCCAAGATATTAGGGATGTCACGCAAGATTCGCTGCGCGCGTCTATCGCCATGATTCCGCAAGATCCATCCTTGTTCCATAGAAGCCTGATGGATAATATTCGTTATGGACGTATTGATGCCACTGATGAAGAAGTTATTGAAGCGGCCCAAAAAGCTCATGCCCATGAGTTTATCACCAAACTATCGCAAGAGTATGACTCACTGGTTGGCGAACGCGGAGTCAAACTTTCTGGGGGGCAGCGCCAACGCATTGCAATAGCCCGCGCTATTTTAAAAAACGCCCCGATCTTGATTTTAGATGAAGCTACCAGCCAGCTTGATTCGGTGACCGAAAACATAATACAGGACTCTTTGTGGGCATTAATGCAGGACAAAACCACTATTGTGATTGCCCATCGCTTATCAACACTTTTGCATATGGATCGCATCATCGTATTTGATCAAGGCGTAATTGTGGAAGATGGCACCCATGCCGAATTGCTTGCCAATAATGGGTTATACAGAAATCTGTGGGATGCGCAGGTTGGTGGATTTTTGGGTGACGATCAAATGGAGGATGAGGCATGAAATCTTCAGTAAATATTCAACACACATCCACACCTGCAAGTGAAGACATCGATTTTCTCACCCAGAAAATTAATCAAGAAACACCTGATTTTGGCTCTGCTCATCCCTTTGCTTTTTTTGTGCGCGATGAACACAATCAAATCATAGCAGGCTGCAATGGGAGTGTGATTTTCGGCAGTATGTATACCGATCAATTATGGGTACATCCCGATCATCGTAAGAAAGGTTTGGGGCATAAATTGATGGGAGCGGTCCATGACTATGGCCGAAAGTCAGGATGTGCCATGTCAACCGTTGCCACAATGAGCTTTCAAGGAACCAAAGCATTCTACGAAAAATTAGGATACGTAACTGATTTTGAAAGGCCGGGCTATACGCAAAATTCTAGCTGTATCTTTTTAAAGCGGAGCTTGTAATGTTTAAAGTTGATTGGGAAAAAACAAGCATCACATACCAGCTGCCAGAAGGTATGCTAGAAAAAATGGTACGAGTTGCTTATCCTGATACAAAACTCATTTCGCATGCATTGATTGCTGGAGGCTGCGCCAATCTTAATTTTAAAATTCAGTTAGAAAATGAAAACCATCCGCTGATTTTGCGTATTTATTTGCGAGACAAAGATGCTGCCTACAGAGAACAAAAACTGGCAGCATTATTAAAAGAAACCGTTCCTGTACCACTAACGCATTATATAGGCGAACTTGAAGGATATCATTTTGCTATTACAGAGTTTATGACAGGTATACCTCTTAGAGATCTTTTACTAGGTGATATACCTCATGATCGCAGCGCAATCATGAGTGAAGTGGGTATGATTCTCTCAAAAATTACAGCGCATGAATTTCCAAAAGCCGGCTTCTTGAACAAAGAGTTGGAGGTGGTCGAGCACGAATCCTGCGATATCATCAAATTTGCACATGATTGCTTGAATGACAGAACCGTAGTATCTGTGCTATCGCCTGAGATGATTGATGAAATCAAAAAAGCTATAAAGCAATATGCATATTTATTTCCCACTGACGGTGAAAAGCACCTCGTTCATGGCGACTTTGATCTGCGAAATATTTTGATCCATGACAGCCGGCTGTCGGTCGTCCTGGACTGGGAATTGTCGATCTGCGGTCACCCGGCGCAAGACTTGGGCTATGTCTGGCCG
>CALBHK010000158.1 GCA_937894565.1 uncultured Chlamydiae bacterium | reverse complement strand
TGCCTTAGCGATTGCTGCTTGTTTTTCACCCTCAGCTCTCATGATAAGCGCTTTTTTCTCTCTTTCTGCAGCAGCTTGTTTTTCCATTGCTTCTTGCAAATTTGCACTCGGTCTAATATCTTGAACCCAGTCGGTTTCTTATGATACAGACCATTAAACGTCGTATCTTCGATTACACCAATAAATCTGCATTCACGGAACGACGAATCATTGAAATTAACACCCTGTATCTTGCAACTCTCAAAGGAGCAGCCATCAAAATGAGGAGATTCAAAATGCTGACCTCCAAAATTGCAATGTAAAAACTGGAAAAGTATCGAAGTTAAAGACATTACAGCGGTTCCTGCAAAAGATGGACAATATCAGTGTTATCAGTTTGAAATCTGGGGCTTTGGTACACCCAGTATCCAAGTTGATGATGAAAATCTCGAAGTACAAAATAGCGCCGATCAAATTCTTAAAAAAGTCGCAAAACAAACCGAATTGTAATACCAAATTAATTTTTAAAAACCTTTCTTTAGCATTTTCATAATAGTAGTTGGACGCCATTTTTCCTTTCCTGTCTAAATATTTCTAAAAATAAAAATTTCAAAGACAAAATGAGTTATTTATCCTCTAATAAGGCTTTGGAGTTTGTTTTAATTAAACCATATGAGGTTCGATAACGACAACTGCACAGAGTGAAGATGTAGGAGGCTGCTTATGAGTTCAATTCCCAAATTTGAAACTGATCGACTCCTCCTTCGTGAAATTACTCTCAAGGATTCCGATTCATATCAAAGACACTTCAACGATTATGCCGTCATTTCACAACTCGCCTCTGTCGTGCCTTGGCCTTATCCAGATAACGGAGCTGAAGACTTCATTAAGTCAGTGATTATTCCTCAACAAGGTAAGGACAGATGGTTTTGGGGAATTTTCTTGAAAGAAAATCCAAATGAAATGGTTGGTGGAGTTGATCTTTGGCGCAAAGGTACACCAGAGAATAGGGGTTTTTGGCTCGGTAAGAAATTTTGGGGTCGAGGCATAATGACTGAAGCTGTAAGACCCGTCATGGACTATGCGTTCGATCATCTGGGATTTGAAATGTTGGTTTTCTCAAATGCCTTGGGAAATTCCAAGTCTAGAAGAATCAAAGAAAAAACAGGTGCTCGTTTAGTGGGGACGCGTCCCGCAAAATTTGTTAGCGCTGAATATAGTGAAGCCGAAATTTGGGAATTAACAAAGAAAGAGTGGTTGAAGTTCAGATCAACCGAAGTGGATAAAATAATATTTTCTCCTGCGGATCCAAGCCTTGCCGAATGGTGGTTTCGTGACCGTCAAGAGGCTGAGACGTTTAGATTCAATCCACTTGCCCCCTCGACAGTCGAGTCGTTGCGAGAGCGTTTATCAAAAGCGAGCTCAGATCTTGGAGCTTTTGAAAAAGCTGAATTTTATTTTTGGTTTTTGAAAAAGTCTGACGAAATCGTCGGCCACATTAACATGCAAAACATAAATCGAATGATGCTCACCGCGGAAATTGGATATGGAGTTTCAGCGCATTTTCGTGGTCGCGGATTTGCGACGTCTGCCATCCGTAAACTAGCAAGCGATGTATTTTTAAATACGCCAATTCGCAAACTAATTGCTTTCGTTCATGAAGAAAATATTCCTTCATGTAAGGCTCTTGAGAACGCAGGTTTTCATTTAGAGGGTATACTTCGAGAGCACTATTTGGTGAATGGAAAACCTACGAACGAAATCATCTACGGACTTCTTCGTAAAGATTTGGGTTCACCGTTTTATAGAAGGGTCTATTTCTAGAAGCTAGACTAAAGCCGTAAGAAAAAAGAAAAGTTACCCAGCCATGGGTTTTGTTTGTTGAAGTAATTTTACTACAAAAACATCAAGACAAAACACCAAGGATGGGCTAACAAATCGATTCAATCATTAAAGCCGTTGGCTTGCAAAATATAATTATAGAAAAAGTAGAAACATGCGAAACTGAATTGAAATATAAAATTCACTGTCGTCAGGACAGACAGTATTGCAGATGCAATCATTGCTATGGACCACTAGGTGCAGCACACGAATGGAAAGACAGAGTGATTCGAGGGCCTCCTGTTGGAGCTTACATAGAGACAATAATTTATTTAAAACAATTTCGTGGGCATTGTATTTCCTGCGATGATAAGGTTCGATCAGCAAACATAAATTTTGTTCATCCAAATTTTCAAAATATGACGATGGCTTTGTGTGAATATGCAGGTCGACTTATGGAGGAAATAACCTGTGAAGCTGTGGCCCGGTTACTTAGGTTAAATCCAAAAACAATGTGGGATCTAGATCAAGTCAGAATGCGAATGATGAAACCACTTTTATCTTTGCCAGAAGAGATAGATTTAAATTTTATGAGCGCTGATGAGGTCCATTTCAGATCACTTAGAAAAACAAATTCAGTAGCAAGACCAGAAATCAAATTTGTGACAACATTAGTTTGTTATAAAGAGTCAAAGATCCTATCTACAGCGATGGGTCGTGACAGCAAAGCGCTAAAAGCTTGCTTAGATGTGTTGTCTGCTCCACAAAAGCTATCAATTAATTTTTTTGCAGTGGATATGCACGATCCATTTATCAAAGTTATTAAAAAGTATTGTCCTAATGCCGAAATTTGTATTGATCGATTTCACTTAAGTCAGAATGTAAATGATGCCTTCGATTGGGTTCGTAAACATGAGTTTTCACTAGCTAAAAAACAGAACGATGAATTTCAAATTAAAATGCTAGCCCCACATCGGAGATTTGTACTGGTTGAAAAAGAAAAAAAGCTTGAAAAGAAGGATTTAAAAATGCTGGATCGATTAAAAGAAATAAATAAAAATATATTAAATGGCATGATTTTAGTTGAACACTTTCATGCAATTTTAGATAAAAAAGAAGTTGTAGAATTTAGAAAATCGCTCACGTTATGGTATAGATTAGTTCGAGAATCAGGTTTAAAACCGTTCAGGAAACTGGCCAGTACAATCAGAAAGTATAGATTAAATATTGAATCATATATCAGATCAAAATTAACGACGGCAGTTTCAGAAGGTTTGAATAATAAAATTAAGGTTCTAAAAAGAATGGGATATGGGTATACAAACGAACAATCGTTTCAACTTAAAATACTACAAAGATGCGGCTTTTTAAACTCAAAATTTATTAATACAACAGGTTGGTTCTGGCAAATCCCAGAAAACTTGGCATTAAACACACCCTTCTAAAAAACGGAGTGAAAAATTTTGAGACATCATCGGTAACCAGGCGATAGCCTGGTTTTTGTTTTTAGTGTCCCATTCTAGGAACTGTAAATACTTTTCCACAGCGGTTGATTTTTTGCGAGTCTTGATTTTTACTGGTCGTGGTATTTCAACCGGTGAGTTTGCATTAATCGGTTTAAAATACATCAGATAAGCTGCAGCTTTGATATAGGCTGCGATGATTGTCTCTTCTGGGCTAAGCCAACCTAGCGCCCTGGTTCGTCGTGTCGTGTTCCAACGTTGGTTATAGCCCTGAACATTTAACTTGATATTTTCAAAAGATTTGTAAGGACCTTTCGCATAAAATTCTCTGTCATCTTGTTTATGTGTGTTTTCCACTTTGCCATTAAGTTCTTTAACACCAACTGGGATTAATCGGTGATTAATCTTGTACTTCGCGCACCACTGATCAAAAAGATGTTCCCCACTCACGCCATATCCTGATGTAAATTTATCCGTAAAAGCCGCATCATTATCTGTTTGAAGTTCAATAATTGGGAACGGACATACGTTAATTAACTCTTTTAAAAAATTGATCACGGATAAATTCGATTTTTCACCGTAAATTCTGACTAATCGCCAACTGGAATGATGATCTACACAACTTAATTGATAAAGTTGCTCGTTATTGATTTTGTAAGGCACATATTTAAAATCCATCTGTAAATACCCAGGTAAAGGCCTACGGTATCGCTTTAAATGCTTCTTGGTTAGCTTTTCCGCAAGCTTTTGACTCACAACCTTTCCTCTTTTTAAAATCGCGTATACTGTACTTGGTGGAACTAAAATTTCAAAAATGTTTCTTAAATCAAAAGATATTCGCTCAGGCCCAAGACTTGGATCAGCTCGTCTGATTTGAA
>CALBHK010000157.1 GCA_937894565.1 uncultured Chlamydiae bacterium | reverse complement strand
GGAAAACTCACATTTTTTCGTTGGTGCGGAGCTGTTTAACTGCCGTTTTTAGGTTTATGAAGATATTCACCAAACATAGAGGCTCTAGGCATCTCTATGGCTGAGATAAGTAATCCCTTATCGCGAATTCCTGGCAGGCCTCCATAATCTTCTAAAAAAACATCATGAATTTCAATAACCTGTTCGACAGTTAAAAACTTTATCATCTTTTAGAGAGGTTCTTTGCGAGTTGATGGTGTTCTTTGCGAATTCTTTTTAACCCTTTTCTAAAGGTTGCATTGTCCATTTCAATATCTTCAGCTTCTTCAGCCTCTTCTTTAAAAGCTAAAGCTTCTAAAATGTATTCACGCATAGATATGCCTTTCTGAGTAGCCAACATTTTCAAGTGCATATGCTGATCAGCCGAAATATCCAAGCTTAAACGAATCATGTGACGAGTTTGTTTCATACAATCTCCTTATTTCCACATTTCCATAATAACTGAAATGTTGATTTTTTGTCAATTAGAAGAAAGGCATTAGAAGAAAGGTAATTTGTAAGGTAGGAAGTAATAGGATAACAAGATCGAGCTGTGCTCGGTTTGACAAGAAAAATATTAATATACACAATTTGCTCTATTGTAATAAATTAAATAAGGAGTTTTATGAAAACTTTTGTAAATAAAGATGAGTATGATTGTAGACAGTTAGATAAGTATAGTAAATTTTTATTAAATGCGGAGCGTACTTTAACGAAGATTTCCATTGTCCCTATTATTGGAACTGTTAGCGGAATTGTAAAGATTGCTATGGGGACTCTACAAACTGTTATTTGTTCCATAGCATGGCTTATTTTTAAATTCCCTGCAAAAGATAATGAAAACGCACTAAAAATATTTGAAGTCTCTCAAATTTATGTTTTTCATGGCTTAGGAAATATTGTGGCTGGTCTTGTTGAAGCTATTCCATTTGTTGGACTTATCAGTGCTCAGTGTATACGCAATAAAATCGAAGTGCGAAATAGGGATGACCAAGAAGATAAATTTATTCCATATCCACAAATTAGTGATAGCCCTAACGTTAATTAAATTGAAAGTTTTAGTTTTAATGGGCTTTATGTTATATTTTTTTGTATGAAAGAGGGTGTTTTAGCAATCGTTTTACAAAAAGAGAGCGGGCAGGTCTTGCTTGTCAAAAGGCGGGATGCCGGCGTTTGGGCTCTGCCGGGAGGCGGTTTGGATGATTTTGAACCACCTGCAGATGCAGTCATAAGAGAGGTAAAAGAAGAAGCTCATATTGATTGCTATGTGGTACGTGTTGGTGCTTATTTTTATCCCGTAAATCGATTAGCTGCTGCCACCTCTATTTATGTATGTGAAACAACAGATGTGAACCCTTCAACCTCAGAGGAAACTTCCGCAGCCGAATTTTTTTCTCTTCAAGCACTGCCGAAGTCTTTGTTTTATCTGCATCAGCAGTGGATAGCAGAAGTTTTACAAAGTGAAACTCCTATCCGCCGTCCTCTTAAAGAGGTCAATTATTTGGCCGTGCTGCATTATGCCCTCCTTCACCCAATAGCACTGATGCGGTTTTTATATACCAGACGTGATTGAAAAGTTGGAATTTTGACAAGGAGGCTGCTCAAAATTTTTTGTCTGGAGCGA
>CALBHK010000156.1 GCA_937894565.1 uncultured Chlamydiae bacterium | reverse complement strand
GGTCATGGCCGCGATACATCACGAAAGCCATGAAGAAGTGCGGAAGTCACAAATCTATTTCATACAGCTTTGGAAAGAGTTTTATGGAAATGTATCAGGTGCACTTGTTCTATTGTCTGACACCTTTGGCGTGTCAGCTCTGTATGAAGATTTAGTGAAATATCTAAAGAAGGAAGAGATTGCCGAATGGAATATGAGGCAAGATTCCGGAGTTCCAGAAACGTTTGGCGAAAAGACAATCTCATTCTGGAAATCCCTCTCTATTGATCCGAAGACACATGCCATTACCTACAGTGATGGTTTGGATGTGGATCGAATCATTGAGTTGCATACAAGCATCGGTGGTCGATATAACGACGCCTATGGTTGGGGCACTGATCTCATGAATGATGTTGGTCTTCCAACATTAAAGATTGTGGTCAAAGCTTTGAAAGCAACGATTGATGGGATTAGTTACGGATTAGTGAAACTTTCAGATGAGCCTGGAAAGTACACTGCTGAGAATATTGATGACTTGATTGAATATTTAACTATCTTTGGTCATCAATTTGATGAGGCTCACCTACGGTCGACTTGGCAGTCTGTAGCTGTCTAGTTTGTTTTTTAGCCAGTTCTTTTTAACAAGAACTGGCTCTCTATTTGACACAATTTTTTCTAAAGTTGTGTGAAACGGAGATTAATTTTAGAAATCTCAAGTAGAAAGGTACCTTAACAGATAATGATGCGTCAAAGCGATAACTTAAGTAAGGTGTACGAAAAAGTACGCCGATGGCTTGATGTAAGAAACCATAAGTTTTTTCGTGGAGCTGGAATTCGGCCAAGGTTATTTTTATCCGATCCGATGCAGAACGCCATCGAACATGTCAAAGAATTTGAAAATGTCTACAATTTAGGTGCACAATTTGCTGTTGCCCCTGAATGTTCGATCACTGGATACTCAATTCTTGACTTGTTCAGCGATGAACTGGTTCAGCAAAAGGTTGATTGCGCTATCGAATTAATCTTGAAATTAACTGCAACCATGAATATGGTTATTGCGTTCGGAGCGCCACTTATTTTTGGCAACTCACGCTATAACTGTGCAGTTATATGCCACAAAGGCAAAATTCTTGCCATCATTCCGAAGGTTCACCCCGCTGAAGGTGGTGAATTTGAAGATGAGCGATATTTTGAATTTGGAGGTGATTTTCCTAAAACAGTCGACTATTTGGGACAAGAGGATATCCCGTTTGGGCCCTACACAGTAATTAAACTGATGGCTCATCAGGATGTCATTTTAACGTTTCAAGTTTGCCAAGACTTCTGGACTTCTCTTCCGCCAAGCACCATAGCTGCTCATAAAGCAGCGGCCACGATTGGTGGCATTTTAAATGCCTCCCCAGAAATTGTCGCCAAACATGAATATCAAAAAAGTCTAATGGTAACGCGCTCAGGTGCTGATTACATGGGACTTATTTATGTCTCTTCTGGTGTAGAACTTGATGGCACAGGAGAGTCAACGACAGACTTAACCTATGGTGGCCGTATGATTACTGCTCATTTATCAGACATTAAAGATGACATCGATCAAAATTCCCATCCAGATGTGCGGCATGTCATACATGACTTCGATATGCGTGCAATTTCTCATAGTCGTGTGTCAGATAAATCGTATGCCAGAAATGCGCGATCATACAAAGCTTTGGATGAGTTTCTAACCATACGAATTCATGAACCAGTAGGAACACCGAATCAGGAAGTCTATTTCCACTTTGAGGAACATTTTCAACGTCTTCCTTTTGTTCCACAAGATCCGCAAGAGCGTATTGAAGTAATCAAGACGATTCTTGGAATTAAGGTATCAAGTGGCTCAAAAATGATGATGTCGCTTCCTTCCTGGATGCGTAAGCCTGTTGTTGCTATCTCAGGTGGATCAGATTCTGCTCTTGCTCTGGGAACTGCGGTCGTAATGATGGATGCGCATGGTTTGCCACGTACAGACATTATTGCGGTAACAATGCCAGGCTTTGGGACAATTGATGATTCATATCAGATCGCTGTCGGACTCGCAAAGTCCTTAGGAGTGACGTTACTTGAAATTCCGATCACTGACATTGCATATCATATGCTTGATATGATCGGGCATGATGGTCACACAGAAGACAAAGCGTATGAAAATGTTCAAGCTTTGCTCCGGAAACAGGTTGAGTTAGCACTTGCTGCTCATCTCGGTGGTTTTGTGTGGGGTACCGGAGACTTAAGTGAACTTATTCTCGGTAACTGTACACACTTGGCTGATAAGGAGAGCAACCACAATACAAACGCCTCTGATCCGAAGACACTCATCTATTTTGAATTGGAAATGATGGCGGAGTTGATATTTGCGGATGAACCCGAGACTGCTAATTATTTTCTCAAGTCATTGGCGTTAAAGCCGTCACCTGAGTTAAAGCGACCGAAGGATGGGGTTGTTGTCCAAATTTCGGAAAGTCGTGTTGGTCCATACGTGAATCAAGACAACACAATGTTTTGGAAGTTACGATGGTTCCGCTCACCCTATACGATCAGTCGTATTCAGTTTGAGATATTCTCTTCTGAAATGTCTTTTGATGAAGTTGTTCAGTGGATACGAGTTTTTGAACAGTTGTATCTACCGAATCGTTTTAAGACAAACACTTTGTCCTCAGGGACACTCCAAGGAACAATTGGTGCTTCGCCTCGAAGCAAATTGCGTATGCAAGGCGATGTGTCAAATAAGCCGTGGCTCTTGTCGATCGATGAGGATATCCCAACAGGTGAGGAAGTTGGCCTCTATTTTTCTCAGTAGCAACTAGTTTTCGTCCCTCCCGTAATAAGGAGGGATACCACTCTAGTAAACACCCCATAACTTGCAAAACAAGCGTTTTTGTGAGATAATAATTGGCTATTTTCAATGTTCGTTTAGGAGGAAATAATGCGCGCTTTTACTTTGGCTTTAGTGGCAGTCGTTCTTATCGGAAATGTCCTGGGGCTAGCAGCTGTCCCTAACTGGGACATTCTGGCCTCGACAGTTACGCTAGGTATTT
>CALBHK010000155.1 GCA_937894565.1 uncultured Chlamydiae bacterium | reverse complement strand
AAATATTGACAGACTTCTGAGATGTTTAAGTAAGAGGTAAAAAACTCCCTAGGGATCAGCTTTTTTCTAAGCTCCCCATACAAATTCATTACACTCCCCCCCTCGCTTGCCCATAAATCCTTCTCCTTATACGGATAATTTAGACAATCATTCCAAACAGAAGAGATAATTTTAATAAACTGTCCTACAACATCTTCATTAAAGCGTTTGATAACAAAGATCCCTCCATCCATTTTAGCCTCAAATTGTCCAGGCATTGTAACTTCTTTGATCCCCTTTTCACCAGCATGTCTGGCAAAAATCAAAACTAAAGAATCCACATTTTTTAAATCACTGATTTTAATTTTTTCTTTCCAGCCTGAATCACTTACATATACGTGAGTACTCACTACCTTATCTATGATCTCCATGTAATCCTCTTTCCTTATTTTTTAAAAGAATTTTCATTTTTCATTTAAAAACTTTAAATGTTTTAATAACCTTTGCAAATAGGGGCGAGGGTAAGTAGTTCCTCATCTAATCTAGCTTCAAATTGATTTTCAACACTAAATATTTTATTTTCTTTTCGAAATGCATGTCTGGCAAAAACCAGAATTAAGCGGTCTATATTCTTTAAATCCTCAATAGTAATATCTTTGTAAAAAAACATATCTTTTACATAAAAATTAACTGAAACTATTTCATCGACTTTTTCCATACGATCTCCATTAGACTTCTTGCGTAATTAGCTTTGCTTGAAAAAATACCAATTTTTTCAAGCAAAGCTAATTACGCAAGAAGTCTATTATTTTCTATGCTGGTAACCGAATGAAATAATTTTTGTCAAACAACTTGACAGAGGTAAATATCGGTTTTATAATAGACCCCTATCCTTAACGTGAGAAACCTATGATCGACATTAAACTTGTGCGTGAAAATCGCGAAGCAATTGAAAGAAAATTAAAAACAAAAGATCCCACCATCGATCTTACTCTTCTTTGCGAATACGATACTCGCCTAAGAGAGCTGCTCACTCAAGTTGAAACCTTGAAACACAAAAAAAATAGTACCTCAAAAGCCATTGGAGAACTGAAACGTTTAGGGAAAGATGCCTCTGACGCTCTGGAAGAAGTGAGTGCATTCAATGAAGATATTAAAACATTAGATGAACAAGTGCGGCAAACACGCGAGCTTTTTGAAGCAGAAATCAGCGCTCTTCCCAACATTCCTTTTGATCATGCGAAAATCTCACATGATCCTGCTGAAAATGTTTGCATTAAAACCTGGGGAGAAAAACCCAAGTTTAATTTTCAACCTAAAAGCCATGTCGAGCTCAATGAAAAATTAGGTTTATTTGATTTTGTACGGGGCGCTAAAATTTCTGGTAGCGGATGGGTTGTTTATAGTAATTTAGGGGCAAGACTCGAATGGGCGCTCATTAATTACATGTATGAAACTAACCTTAAAAATGGCTTCACACCAATGATGGTCCCCCATTGCGTAAGACCCGAAATTATGTATGGCTCTGGTCAATTGCCCAAATTTGCCTCCCAGCTCTTTAAAATTCAGGACGAAGACTATCAGCTCTATCTTATTCCGACAGCAGAAATTGCCCTCAATGGCCTGCATGCCGATGAAATATTGCCATCAAGCGAGCTACCAAAGATGTATATGTCTTACACGCCTTGCTTTCGCAGAGAAGCAGGAGCTGCCGGAAAAAAGGAACAGGGTCTTATTCGCGTGCATCAATTTAATAAAGTTGAACTTTTTTGCTTCACACGCCAGGACGAGAGCGCCTCCATTTTTGAAAAAATGATCACTTCTGCAGAGACCATTTTGCAGGGCCTTGGTTTGCACTACCGTCTTGCCGAATTAGTCACGGGCGATATGTCCTTTGGTTCCTCTTATACGGTAGATATTGAAGCGTATTTAAGCGAACAAGGTATCTATAAAGAAGTCTCTTCTGTTTCTAATTGCACAGATTATCAATCTAGAAGAAGTAACATCCGCTATAGAGATCAAGAAGGAAATTTACATTTAGCGCATACATTAAATGGCTCTTCACTCGCCACTTCAAGATTGATGGTCGCCATATTAGAAAGCAACCAGCAGGAAGATGGATCCATCAAACTGCCAAAAGTATTGGCTGATCGTCTGGACTTTGATACTCTAACACCAACTAAATAGGTTGCATGGTGCTTTTAGGTATCGATAGGTCCTGACTCAACATTTTCATCGTTTCTAACGGGTCCAGAAGATCTGCATAATTGGGATCCCCATCAAAGTATTGATAAAAAGCCTCCATCATGACACTAACCTCTTTATCCGGCAGTTTTACAGATTTCAGCAGCTCATTAACTAAAGCAGCAGCCTCTAATCTGGGATCTCCGGGAGGCAGTTTCATCTCTCCAGTGACCATCCCTTTTAACTCAGCCCCCGTTAATCCTCCTGTTTCTACTTTATAAAACAGAGCTAAAGAGGATAAAAGCAGCATCATCTTCGCAGTGAAGAGCAACAATTCCTGCTGTTTTGTCCCCGCTTGCGCAGCTTTTGGAATGGTTTGGGCGATCACTTTAAGAAATTCGCTAAAATCTCCGCTTTTTGCGAGCAGGATATTTTGTTTTAAAAATTGGAGGGCAAACTCTTGTTCCAAATTAGCTTTAGGCTGAACTTTGAGTAAACCGACCGCTTTTGCCATTGCAGGATAAAAGGAAGGCAGCAGTAAAAGAGCTGCTAATTGACTTAAAATATCGGGCCTTAAAGAGGCATCTAAAGATTTTGGAACAACTTCAGACCCTGCTAAAGCACCCATAAGTTTCATTCCGGGTTGGGCAACTCCAATAGCCTGAGCGGACGGGCCTGCAATCACAGAAAGCGCATTGATCATAAGCACTGACATACCTAATCCCACAAAGAAATAAGAATCCAATGCCCCTCTATCCGCTTGATCCACACGTCCTAGCTCTAACTTATACACTTCTTGAATAGTGGTCGGTCCATTAGCGCTTGGAATGATGTACGCATTAAAGAGTTTATCCAGTCCCAACTTGATCTGGTGTTCAAATTTTTTGCGATCTTCTGTTGTCATTTGTTTCAAGCTTTCGGACCATTTGTTCAACATATCCGAAATAATGTCATGCTTCATCTCTTCAAAATCTTTTCTTGTTTGCATGATAATTTGCATATAATTAGGCACAATAAGCATAGGGGCCGAGCCTGGCCAAATCGCCTTTTTGGCATCATCTTCCATCTGGACCTTGCTAATTGTGGAAGTCGAGGAGTCTTCTTGAGTTTTAGAAGGCGCGCTTGCATTGGTTGTTCCACTGACGGGCGGCGCACTACCAAAGCCTAATAATTGCTCAATTTGTTCATGAAAATTAATTTCATCAGACATAATCATTTCCCCCGGTTCAATTCAATTCAGAGGTGAAATTACCTCTAATTCTTATTATAACATAATTAAAATTATATATTTCCACACATTTTCTTGCCTATTTGCTTATAGAGTGCTAAACTGCTACTTTATATTCAGAGGTATAGATGTCTAGAGATAGCAATCGCTTAAGTAAAATTTTAGCAGCAGCAGGAGTCTCGTCCAGGCGTAAGGCCGAAGAGCTGATTGCATCAGGCCAGGTTAAAGTCAATGGAGAGGTGATCCTTACTCCGCAAACACATGTCGATCCTTACGTAGACCGCATCGAAGTAGAGGGCAAACGCTTAGAAAAACCGGAGCGCAAAGTGTATTATCTTCTGCATAAACCGACCGGCTACTACTGTAGTGCAGCAGAACAGTATAAAGGCAAACGCATTATCGATTTATTTGAACAGGTCCCTTCGCGTCTTTTTACCGTCGGTCGTTTGGACAAAGAGACATCAGGCTTGCTTATTATTACAAATGATGGCCATTTTGCCCAAGAGGTGATCCACCCCAGCGCCGGCATCACAAAAGAATATTTAGCCAAAGTACACAGAGAAGTCAAATTGGAAGATTTAAGGAAGATGACGGAAGGCGCTTTTGTAGAGGGGACTTTTGTCAAACCAAAAAAAGTTGTCAAAGTACGTCGCAATACGTTAAAAATAATTGTAAGTGAAGGAAAAAAACATGAAGTGCGCAAAATTTTAGAGAGTGCCGGATTAAAGACTCTGCAACTTAAGCGCATTCGCATTGGGGGCCTTCAAATTGGCAAGTTAGCTGAGGGCGAATGGCGGGAAATGACGCTAAACGATCGCCTGCAAGCAGCAGGAAAAGGATAATGGTAGAAGAAAAAAAAGAAGCTTCTTCCAAAAGATTTAAAGCTTTTGAAGAGGCAATTAAAAATATTGAGCTTTTCACAGCTCAAAACCAATCTTCATCAACCCTTCAAGTGGAACGCTTGGAATTAACTTCTAGCGGCGCCATTATTCCCCATAAACTCTCTAATATTGAACTTATTTTCAGACTTTTTTTCTCTTTTTTCTCCTATTCCCAAGAACACAAGCAGCGCAAACTTAAAGTAGAGCAAAAAATATTAGAATCGATTACCTACCTAAAAAGCCACTGGAAGGTCATTGAAAAGCTCAAAGAAGGCAATGAAGATGAGCGGAATTTAGCTCAACTTGCAGCCAAAGCGATTAACCGCTACAACAGTCTAATTAAAAAAGTAAGAACGCCTCCTTTATCTCTCATCGATCGCGTTTTTAAAACTCTTTATGAAACATCCGCTCTTGCCGTTGGGGAAGATCTAAAAACAGAAATCGATGTGCCCAAAGATTATTCCATCTACCTACGCACCTCAAAAAAAGAGGGAGTGGATGTCACGATGCATAAAATCGCCTCCTTTTTACAGGAACATGGCATGCTATCGAGTGTCCCCACAGCGCAGGAAATTGACTTTTTTTACATGAAGACAATCACCCTTGCTAATCGCTCTGACTTACCCCTGGACTTACGTAAACAGGTCATTGGATTGATGAGGGAAACTCCTATCACTTCGCTCATTGAAAATCGCAATGAAATAGAAAGTCCTGATTCCCACACAAGCTTTATCTCTCTTAAACAAACTTTAGCCCCTTTTCCAGGCGAACAAATTACTATAGAAGGCTCCTTTAAACGCGATGCCCTATCAAGTGTAGCCAGTGTCCCTTTGCCTGAAACTTTTCATGTCACCACACAAGCAGTGCAAACAGGATATCCCCATCCTTCCCAACACATGGGCTGGGCTCTATCCAAGGCTCTTATTCCCGAAATGCCGATTAGAAAGACACTTTTGCCTCTTTTTTTTCCCCTCTTTGATGAGATGCAAGCGTTAGCTAAAAAACTTCTGCCCGAAGGAAGCCTTAATCGCACAGCCAAACATCTCCTTCTTCTTAAAAAAGAGGCTTTCCTTGATCATCAAGCCACCTTTTTAGCGCTGCACCGCCATCTTAACCACGCTCTAGTTGAAAGATCTCCTTACATCTCTACTATAAAAACTACAGAGGCCATAGAAAATTATTTTGCAGGTCTTTCAGATAGCCCTGCCCCCTACGAACGGCTTTCAAAAGGTTATGATCACTTGAATCAGATTTTCATTGACATACCCTATAAAACTATCCTTAAAAAGTGGGAAGAAGATGAAAGCGTCTTTTCAGGAGAGCCCAAAGAACGGCTGCATACTATCCACTCCCTTTACGATAAAGAAATTAATAAAGCTGAAGGCTTATTGAGGCGCGAACTAATTAAATCGAGCACAAAAGTTGAAAAGCAAGCAATTATTTGGGCTCAATTGCTGGGACCGCATCTGGGCTATGCAGGAAAAGCCATCGTTTTGCAATACCTATCCGAAAAAATAGGATACCCCCCTCCTCTTATGAATGACTTTGAGAGCCTTATTCAAACCTCTGCTTATAGACAACTGATCGCCTTTATCCAAGGGATAGAAGAGGCGCATAAGCAGACAATTTCAGTAGAAACAATAGCTGCTCAAATGGAAAAAGCTTTAAAGCAAGAGATTCGCTCTTTTGAAGGCAAAGACGAAGATGAGCCAGAAGAAGCAGCAAAAAATATTGTCAAAGAGTTGGAAGTTTATTTCAACATCGCCTTCTTTGGTAAGTAATTTCTCTCTTCTTGAGATTTATCCTCTTTCTTGGTAGAATTTCCCCATATGAAACATGCCATTGCCCCAGAACACCACTCTTTCTATCAATTCCATGGTTGGGTTGAATTTAGCGATCTGATTTCTAATGAAAACTGC
>CALBHK010000154.1 GCA_937894565.1 uncultured Chlamydiae bacterium | reverse complement strand
AATACTTTGAAACTATAAACCAAGTATTATTAATAATGTTATCAGTTTTAAGTCTATATCTAATTCATTATTTTTTATTTAATGATAAATTAACAAAACTGGAAAAATACACCTTTTCAATTGAAAATTGGCCTGTTTTTAATAAAACATTTTCGATGTGTGATTTTTCTGATTTACATGATAAATATCTTGTTAAACAGGACTGTGATGTGCAGTTAGTGAGCAAGACAAAAAGTCATTTCTGCCATCGGGAGGCTCTCTTTTGGAATGGAGGGAAATTTTTTCTTCTTAATTTGGAAGAGATTGCAAATGAAGATGAAGAATGTAAAATTGATTGTTCAGAGTATGAAGATAGCACGATTGAAGCCTATCTTGATTTTACCTATTTGTGGGCTACAGGGCGAATTACAGATTGTTTTCAGGATATTGAATTTAAGGAGCTGTATCGATTGGCGCATAAATTTGAGCAAGAATTTTTAATAACACATACAGTGCGTTGTATATTTGATGAGGCAGTTTATGAGGATATAGAGGATATTAAAGAGTTAAACGACCTATATTTTCACCCTCATTTATATAAGTTAATGCAGCATTTAGAATTTTTAAATAAGAAATAGAGAGGTTTGATGAAAATTGGAGTGCCTAAAGAAATTAAGTTATTTGAAAACCGTGTCGGAGCTAGTCCTTCGATGGTGCGTGTGTTTGTAGAAGCAGGGCATCAAGTGATCATAGAATCAGGTGCTGGACTTGGTAGCGGTATGCCCGATCATTTATATCTTGCTGCGGGCGCTGAAATTGCAAGTGATGCAACGCAAGTCTGGAGCGCCGAGATGGTGCTTAAAGTGAAAGAGCCCGAAGCCCCAGAGTATCCCTTTTTAAGGGAAAATTTAATTTTAATGTGTTTCTTACACCTCTCTCCTAATGCTCCCTTAACTCAAGCTCTTGTGAAAAGCAAAACAATTGCCATTGCTTTTGAAACAGTCACGGATGAACAGGGACGGTTGCCTCTTTTGATCCCTATGAGTGAAATTGCAGGACGTTTATCGATTATCGTGGGCTGTAGTGCTTTACAAATTATAAGTGGAGGCAAGGGGGTATTACTTGGCGCAGTGCCTGGTGTTTTACCCGCCAAAGTGGGGATTATCGGGGGCGGTATTGTGGGCGTTGAAGCGGCAAGAATGGCGATGGGTTTAGGAGCGGATGTGACGATAGTAGAAAAAAATTTGAATCGCATTAGAGAGCTTGATGCTCTCTTTGGACCGCGCCTCAAAACACTCTATTCGACTTCTCAATCGATTGAAGAGAGTGTATGTCAGTCTGATTTGGTGATAGGGGCGGTGCTGATTCCGGGTAAGCTGGCGCCAAAGTTGATCACTCAAGCGATGGTCCAAAAGATGGGAAAAGGCTCTGTGATTGTAGATGTAGCCATTGATCAAGGAGGGTGTAGCGAGACATCGCGCGTGACGACACACGGCGATCCCACTTATAACATAGACGGTGTTGTGCACTACTGCGTAGCTAATATGCCCGGAGCATATCCTAAAACAGGGACAGAGGCTTTGGGTAATGCGACTATGGAATATGCATTGATATTGGCAAACAAGGGCTATCAGTTAGCTCTTTCAGAGCATAGCGGTCTGTGCGAGGGGCTGAATGTGTGCCGGGGGATGGTGACTAACGAACATGTGGCTTTGGATTTGGGCTATGAGTACACAGCCCCCCTAGAAGCCCTTTAAAAAGAAAAGACCTTAACCGCAGAGCCGCAAAGAGCGCAGAGGAAACGCAGAGAAGAAAAGAGGAAGGAACAGGATGGGCAGGCATACACACCCAAGCTAAGAAGAAAAAAGTGACCGTAAGTTGTTGAAAATTAATTTATTAAAAATCAAAAACCAATGTGGAGTATTTGTAAGGGCAATCCTTCTATATTATAAAACATAAATTTTGAAACACAGAGGCACTGAGAGCACAGAGGGGGATTTTTTACTTCTTTCTCTGTGTTCTCTGTGCCTCTGTGTTTCAAAAATGAATTAATACTCTAATATAATCATAATCAATTACTTAAATTAATTTTATTTGAGTTAGCTTGAGTGTGTACGCCTGCCCATCCTGTTTCTCTTCTATTTTTCTCTGCGTTTCCTCTGCGTACTTTGCGGCTCTGCGGTTAGTTCCCCTCTTTTCTGTTCTCTCTATGTCTCTCTCTTTCTCTGTCTCTCTTCTGTTAGAATTTGGTGGCTTCCCACTCTTGCTGATAAAACTTCAAGCTCTCCCCTACATCCTGAAGAAGAACAGATTTTTCCATCTCTTCTTTTTCAGGAAAATAAGCTTTGTTTTCCAGAATTTCTTTATCCAAATACTGCTCCACTCCATGAATGGGAATGATAAACCCAGTGTATGCCATATTGATTGCGGCATTTTCCGGTCTAAGCAAAAAGTTAATAAAATCATGGGCTAATTTTTTGTGAGGAGCTCCCTTAGGAATAGCAAAGTGATCGCAAGAAATAGCACCGCCCTCTTTGGGGATGGCATAGCCAACAAGGGGAGCGTCTCTTTGTAGTTTAATAATATCCGAGCTATAGGCTTGAATGATGTAGTATTCAGCATCGGCAAGACTGTGTAGAGCTGGGTAAGAGATGAAGTTAGCAAGTTGTAATTTCCACCTTCTGGCAAGAAGGCCTGCCTCTTCAATTTCCTGAGGCTTTTGTGTGTTGGGACTATATCCCAGGGCAAGCAGAGCGGCTCCTAATACTTCTCTCATATCATTGAGCATGGTCATTCTGCCTTTTAGGGAGCTCTGATCAAATATATACCAGCTATCGACGTTTGGGATCATGTCTTTTCTATAGCCGATTACAGAATAAGAAAGGGTGTAAGGAACGCTGTAGACAGCTTCTGGACTCTCTCCTAATTGAACTAAACGTTTTTGGTCCAGAAGGCGAAGATTTGGAATCCATTCTTTATTAATAGGATCTAGCAATCCTTGTCTGCTTAGCGTGGGGATGAAGTAGCTGCTGGGATTAATCAAGTCATACCCACTGCCAATTGCTTTAAGTTTGGCATACATGGCTTCGTTGGATTCATAACCATCCACATATAGAGTGCAGTTAAATTCTTTTTCAAAGGCATCCAGCAGATCTGGATCAACGGCTTCAAAAGTAAATAGGTAGAGTTTTTCTTTTTGTTCGCTGCAAGCACATAAGCTAAGAAGGAAGAGAACGAGATATTTCATGATTGAACCTCCTCGCTGAAAAAATGGATAAAAGGAACGGTGAGGAAAGTGAGGGAGAGCAAAAGGGTGGAGAGGGCATTGATGACAGGTGTAGCCCCCGATTTAATGAGACTATAAATTTCAAGGGGAAGGGTGGTGGATCCCGGTCCTGATACAAAAAAGGTGATGATATAATCGTCGATGCTGACTGTGAAGGCTAATAAAGCTCCGGAAATGAGAGCGGGCAGAAGTTGGGGAAGGACGATTTTCCAGATGATGAGAGGAGGAGAGGCTCCTAAGTCCAGGGCTGCTTCAATAGTAGAATAATCAAAATGCTGCAACCTTGAAAGGATAACTAAAGTGACATAGCTCACGCAAAAAGTGACATGGGCGATAAAGACAGTTACCAGGCTTAGGGGAATAGAGAAAGAGACAAAGACAAGCAGTAAACTAATGCCCATTAAAATATCGGGCATCATTAAAGGAATGTAGACAAAGGCGTAGTGCAGATTTTGCAGCTTGGACTTAAATCTGTAGAAGGCAAATGCTGATAATGTTCCTAAGACAGTTGAAAAGAGGGCAGCTGAAGAGCCAATCAATAAGCTATTGCCTAAAGCGCTCCACAAACGTTTTTTTGTCCAAAGAAGTTCATACCATTTTAGGGTGAACCCTGTCCACTCGGTCCCATAGCGCGAGGCATTAAAGCTATTGATGCCCATAATGATCATCGGGATATAGAGAAAGCAGATCACAAGTAGTGTGATGATAAGGGGAAAGTTACTGCGTTTCATTCTTTTTCCTCTATTCTTTGTTTCTTAAGGCTTTTTTTTGTAGATAAAAAATGCCAGCTAAGGGAATGAGCGTGACAACAACAAGAACAAAAGCAAGGGCGCACGCTTCAGGCAGGTTTCTATTGACAAAGACACGCTCGACAATGAGATTGCCAATCATTTGACTATCAGGTCCTCCCACAATATCTGGAATCACATAAGAGCTTAAACTGGGAATAAGCACTATAATGGCAGCGGTAAAAATTCCCTCTTGTATATTGGGAAGAAAAATGTAGATGAAGGTGCGCAAACGACTTAACCCTAAATCCATTCCGGCATCAAGCAGCGTATAGTCAAATTTTGAGGCAGCAGAATAGATGGGCAAAATGGCAAAGGGCAGAAAAGTATAGATGGAAACTAAAACAACAACCCATGAATTATAGAGCAGCAGAGTAGAGGGTTCTACTAAATTTAAGGCAAGTAGAAGTTGTTTGATGGGTCCTTCTGGGTGTAGGAGTGACTTCCAGGCAAAAATGCGCACAATAAAACTGCTCCAAAAGGGGAGAATGACAAGAAGTAAGAGAATTTTTTGTGCTTTTGCAGAGGCTCTACCGATGGCATAGCCTGTGGGAATGGCAATGAAAAGGGATCCTAGAGTTGTAAGAAGGCTGATCCAAATCGTGCGCCATAAAATGGCTAAATGATGCCAATTGGAGAGCGCGCGTATAGAGTTTAATGTCCATCCGGAAAGGATATTGCCTTCTATGTCAAAGGGGCGTAATGCGATGGAAATCACGAGCATAAGAGGAATAATAAAGAAGAAAAAGAGCCACAACAAGGTAGGTAGGGTACAAAAATATTCTGTATAGCTGCTTTTTTGCATACTTTTTTGCATTAACTTTCCTCTATATCAATTTCTTCGCTACTGCCCACTTTTTCGGGCGGCAATTGGGTGAGAGCTTCATCATCTTCGTTATAGCGCTCTAACATATAGCCATCATCTGCATGCCACCAGATCCAGACTTTATCCCCCCACTCAATGGATTTGCTATCTAAAAGAAAGCGGCTGTGCTGCTGGGTGACGGAAAGTTTATATTCGCCCACACCTACCCAAAAGTTGGTGTGGTCTCCCTTATAAATAATTTCATCCACTTTTCCTTGCATGATATTGAGCTTATCGGGATTTTCGGGGCGATTTCTTGAAATGTGCAGCTTTTCGGGGCGTACGCTTAAGTGGGTGAGTTCATGGAGCTTAAGTTTAGCATCGTTAAAACAGAGAATATCTTCTAAACCGGGGATGGAGAGCAAGCAATAATCGGCATCGATCATTTGTTTTACTGAACCATCCAGAAAGTTTGTATCCCCAATAAAAGCGGCAACAAAGCTGCTTCGAGGGGCTTCATAGAGCTCTGGGGGGGTGCCTATCTGTTCAATTTTTCCCTTGTGAAAAACTGCTATTTTATCACTTACAGCCATGGCCTCTTCCTGATCATGGGTCACAAAGAGAAAGGTAATGCCTACTTCATCGTGAATCAGATCGATTTCCATGAGCATTTTTTGTCTGAGCTTAAGATCTAAAGCAGAAAGAGGCTCATCCAAAAGCAGAATGGAGGGGGTTTTAATAAGGGCCCTGGCAATAGCCACGCGCTGTTTTTGTCCGCCGCTAATTTTATCTATTTTTTTATGAGCGTGTTCTTCCATTTGAATAAGCGTTAGCATTTTTTCTACGCGCCACGCAATTTCTTCTTTGGAGACTTTGTCCACACGCAAGCCAAAAGCGATGTTTTCCCAAATGGAGAGATGGGGAAATAGAGCATAATTTTGAAAGACGGTATTAAGGGGCCGTTTGTTGGGAGGCAGGTGTGTGATGTTGACGCCGTCTAGAAAAATTTCGCCTGAGTCGGGGATTTCCAGGCCGGCAGCAATGCGCAATAATGTGGTTTTACCGCAACCTGAGGGTCCTAAAAAAGAAAAAAACTCTCCGCCCTGGACGGTAAAAGAGACATGATCAAGTGCGATGATATCTCCATAGCGTTTGCAAACCTGGCGAAATTCAATCGTTCCTTTCATGGGCATCTCTTTGTAGAAGTATAGCTTGATTATAGAGAATTGGGAGGATTTTGAGTAGTGTTTCTCGAAAATATAAAGCATTTGATGAACGAACAGGATAGGCAGGCATACGCATCAGGCTAACTCTTGCAGTCCTTCAGACTGCG
>CALBHK010000153.1 GCA_937894565.1 uncultured Chlamydiae bacterium | reverse complement strand
AAGAGATTTTTCAAATGGGATCAACGCCATTGTTTTACTTAGCGAACTGCTTTTAGAAATACATCAATGGAACAGCAAAGAAACTACCATTAATATCGGAACCATCGAAGGAGGGGAGGCTATTAATAGCGTTCCTGAATTCGCCACAGCTACTATCAATATCCGCGCCTGGGAAATAGAGGAAATTAACGAAATAAAGAAAAAACTAGCCTCTCTTATCTCAAAAAACTTCATACTGGAAGAGCTCTCCTATCGCCCTCCTAAAAAAGTGGATACAAAACTCTATAAAGAATTAGAATCCGCAGTAAGAGAAGAAGGGACAGTCTTTGAAACCAGAGAATCCGGTGGATGTTCTGATGGAAACAACCTCTCTTTTGCAGGGCTTGCTACAATCGATACCATGGGAGCAATTGGCGGAAACATGCATACATCGAATGAATATTTAGAAATAGAGAGTTTAGTGCAACGCGCACGCATCACTGTACGTCTCTTAATGCAATTAGCACAAAAAGGTAGAATTTCATGAAAGATCTATTTTCCCATCCCCGTTTCTCTGAGAGCGTAAAACAGATCCAACAACTTCTTCACGATAGTCAAAAAGAGATCACAAGCATCCGTCCCGCGATCGATTCTAAAAAACAGCACTATCAAGAACTTATAGAAGAGTTTAATCAAATAAGAGGCATTCCCCTCTATTATCCTTATATCGGGAGTTCTAGAGGACGCGGCCCGTTTGTTGAGCTTCTGGACGGCAGCATTAAATATGATTTTATTGGCGGCATTGGTGTCCATTTCATGGGCCATAGCCACCCCCTCATGATTGAAGCAGCCCTTAAAGCAGCTGTTAGCAATACCATCATGCAGGGCAATCTACAGCAAAATAACGATTCCTTTGAATTAATGCGACTCTTGCAAAAAGCATCCGGAATGGACCATGTTTACCTCACCTCATCCGGAGCTATGGCCAATGAAAATGCGCTAAAAATGGCCTTTCAAAAACATTTTCCAGCCACAAGAATCTTAGCTTTCGAGCACTGCTTCACAGGACGCACATTGGCCCTTTCGCAAATTACAGACAAAGCGGCCTATCGTGAAGGACTCCCCTCTAATTTATCTGTGGATTATATCCCTTTCTTTAATCCTGAAAATCCCCATAGCACAGAGGAAGCTCTTAGAGTCCTCAAAAAACATCTTGCACGCTATCCCAAGCAACACGCCGTCATGATCTTCGAACTTGTGCAAGGAGAAAGTGGTTTTTATGAAGGGGACCGGGAATTTTTTATTGCTTTAATGAAGGTGCTTCGGGAAAACAAGATCGCTATTCTAATTGATGAAGTGCAAACCTTTGCAAGGACCCCCTCACTATTTGCCTTCCACCATTTTGGCCTGCAAGAGTATGCTGATTTTGTGACAATTGGAAAAGTGGGACAAGTGTGTGCCACATTTTTTCAAAAAGAATATAGCCCAAAAGTTGGCTTAATTAGTCAAACCTTTACCTCAAGTACAAGTGCTATTCAGGCAAGTTACGTCCTAATCGAACATTTAATCAATGGAAATTACTATGGCAAGGGCGGAAAAATAGAAGAGTACCATCACTATTTTGTAGAAAAATTAAAGCAAATCCCACAGATCAAAGGGCCTTATGGAATAGGAGCTATGGTGGCATTTACCCCTTATGAGGGCAATCCTCAGGCTGTTAAAGATTTAGCCTTGCGTCTTTTTGATGCGGGAGTGATTGTTTTTATCGCGGGCAGAGAAAAAATGAGAATCCGCATGCTTCTTCCCATTGGAGCCATTAGTAAAGAGGATATAGACAATGTGGTGGAAATTTTAAAAAAGGTTTTATGATTCGTTTACGCCCTATTGAGGAAAAAGACACTGAAAGATTTATTCAACTAGCCATGTTGGGAAGCATAGGGGTAACAAGTCTACCCAAAAATAAAGTCTTGCTAGAAGAAAAAATCCAAAATTCTCTAGAAATTTTCTCTTCAGGCGAAAATTTTGTTCAACATAAAACTTATCTCTTTATAGCTGAGAATTTAGAAACAGGACAAATCACAGGTACTTCAGGAATTTTAGCACTTTCAGGAGGAGTTTCCTCTACCCATCTATACCGCATCCAGGAAGAATTACGCGGTGATGGTCAAAAAATGGCTATTCTTGTTCCTATCCATCACAAAAAAGGCCCCTCAGAGCTTTGCGGTCTATTTTTAAATCGCAGTCATAGACAATCGGGTCATGGAAAACTGCTTTCCATTGGGCGCTTTCTTTTTATCGCTCAATTTAGAGAGCGATTTACTTCACACCTTGCAGCCATGATGCGTGGTCATTTTGAAGAAGGCCCGCACAGTCCATTCTGGGATTCGATCGGACGTAAATTTTATGATGTTTCATTAGAAAAAGTTTTACACGAAGTGAGCTTAGATAAAACGTTGACAGCAAAAATTCTTCCCAGCTTTCCCATCTATATCCATCTTCTTCCTCATCAAGCTCAAGAAGATATCCAAACAGTGCATGACCACACTCTGCCTGCTTTAAACTTCCTACTTGATGAGGGATTTAAAATGACGCAAGAAATTGATATCATAGATGCCGGGCCTCGCATAGAGGCTGAGGTCAAAGAGATCCGCACCGTACGCAATAGCATTAAAACACACTACCAAATTGGAGAGCTGAAAGAGAAAAAGAACGCACTCATCTCTAATTGCCGGCTTAATTTTAGAGCTGTCCATGCCCATTTACAGGAAAAAGAAAATGGCATTATCATTGATTCTCACGTAGCAGATGCTTTAGAGCTTGAACAGGATGAAGAGCTCTTTTATTCCATCATAAATTGATTACAAAAATCAATTTATCAAATATTTATACTATCTTTATGATTATTTACTAGAATTAAACAAGCGCGCATAAAAAATAACAGGATGGGCAGGCATACGCATCAGGCTAACTCTTGCAGTCCTTCAG
>CALBHK010000152.1 GCA_937894565.1 uncultured Chlamydiae bacterium | reverse complement strand
ACCGTTCTTGTTACATTCTTCCTGAATTTGACGTTTCCCCGTATTCTGGAGTTTATCCCTCGCCCAAACTAATTCGCGAACGATTGTTCTTCTTAAGCCGAGCTCAAAATCCAAAAAAGGGAGAAATATTTATTGCATCCTATTTGGGCATGCAGCAAAAGACCATTCCTGTTGATGTTTTGATTGAAGCCAACAAATGGTTTAAAAAAGGGGCTTTTTTACCTGAAAATCTATCGGAATATTTGATTGATCTTGGCTACGAATCAGCACCCATGGTCGAGGATGTGGGACAGTTTGCCATTAGAGGAGGAATCGTTGATATTTTCTCACCGGCAGAAAAGTGGCCAGTGCGCATTGAACTCTTCGGTGAGCAGATCGAATCTCTACGTTTTTTTTCTCCAAGTACTCTAAAGAGTCAGGCGGAAATAGACTCTTTTATTTTATCTCCAGCAAAAGAAATTCTCTTTCTTGAATCTGAGTATGAACATTTAGTAAGTAGATTTAAAAACACAACCAAAGAACGACCGCTTCCACAAGAAGAAATCGAGGATGTTTGCCGTTCCTTAGTGCAAAAAAATTACTTTCCTGGAATTGAATTTTTATTACCATGCTTTTATCAAAACCCCGCTCTTCCACTAGATCATTTTGAGGTCCCCTTTAAACTTTGGATTCTTGATCCTATACAAATTCAAACCACTAGTGACTCTCAACTATCTGATTTAAAAGAAGAATATAAAAACTCAACCAACTCTCTAATTCGTCCTGAACCTGAAGCCTATTTTAATCCTGCATGGATCCAATCAACTTCGGAATCCAGTGAAGCCCTTCTAGGGTTTCATGAAAAATTAGTGAATCGAAAAATTTATTTTTCTTCGTGATGCCTAAGTTATTGTTTTTATTGTTCTCTTATTTCGGGGGCTTAGACTATTTTTATCTCTTGAATTCCACTCTCCTTATCAGAAAGTGGCGGATTCGCCGTAAAATGACTTGTTTCAACTACTTAACGAATCCGCCATGCTATAATAGCACAAGTTCTTTTGTTCATCACATTCACTATCGCCCAAACAAACTCACCACATTCTGCGGCAACTCGCCTGGAGCTTCGATTGCCTTCGCTTTAAAGCTCAGTCTTTCGGTGGCTCCGGCCTCCTCGATCCCAGCCATGCGGATATAAATCTGCATAGTTTCAAGGTCCATCCAACCTCCGATTTTCATCACGGTTGTTGCTGGAACTCCTGTCTGGATCAGGTGGGTTGCAAAGCAAGCTCGTAGCGTATGGAACTTTATGGACTTCAAGCTATGAGTGTCGCAAAAGCTTCTTAAAACTTTTGCCTGCATTCCACGCTTCAATTCCTGAAAGTCTTGAAACACCCGAGTTCCATGCTCGTCCTTACCCCAGTTGGCTTTGCTTAGATAACTTTGCAAGTACCAGTAAAGCTCACTCGAGACAGGAACCGTTCTCCAGTATCCGCCCTTTGTGTCTTCGTACTTCTTCGTTTTTTGGCACCAAGCCCGATGAACCCTGATAAGGCCATAGTTCTTTTGCGATGCCGTAGACTTATCTAAAGCTAAAGCCACTTCACGCGAGACAAGATCGACATCTTCTAAGCGCAAGCCCCGAAGTTCACCAGCCCGCATACCTGTATAGAGATTGACCTTCCATACCGGAAACCAGGGATGTTCTTGAGCTTCTGCTTTCTCAAGAAATGCGATCACTTCGTCTCGTGTCAGGATTTCAGGGATCGTGCTTTTCGGCTTCCGCTCGATCTCAATCGCATGGACCGGAGTCTTTTCCTTCCCAACAATGTGACCGTGTTCAATACCCCAGGTGTAGATCGCTTTGATTGCGATCTTGAGCTGGTACTGAAGATTGAGGCTCGCTCCTTCAGCTTTCGCAAGCTTGAAGATCTCAGCCCCCATCGGCGAAAGTTAGACTCGATGCTGGTTTCTTCAACCATGATTTCGTCCAGTTGTTCGCCCTTGCCACATAGTCGCGGATTGTGTCGGCCTTGAGTTTTTCGCTTGGGAAGACTGTGTAGTAGTGTTGCCACTTTTCTACAACTTCTTCCCAAGAAGCGCCTTCGTTCTCACGTCTAGCAAGCCTGATACATGCCTGTTGATATTCGCGTTTATAGATCTTTTCTGCCTCATCTTCTGAAGCGAGATCCTGCACACGCTTTTGCTCTCGAAGTTTTCGATTCTTTCGAGAAACAACATTCACATACGCCTGCCAATACGTTTTTCCATCCAATTCATAACTGGTAACACCCATTCCAAACCTCTCCTTCTTTTTTCAAATCAGAGACAGTTCAAGTAGGCGGTCCAGTTCGACCCTCTTAATATAGAGTCTTCGTCCCCATTTGCGGGCCTTGAGTAAGCCCCGCCAAATTGCAGTGCGAATTGCTCCATCAGAGGGTTTGCCATCTTTCTTGCGAAATTTTCGCAAGTACACGGCAGCATCTTTCGTAGATAACCAAGTCAAGTTGTCAAAGAACTTTTGGCTAGATTCAGAGTTCTGCTCATTAGAATCCACCGTTAATTGATCTTCCATAAGCTACCTTTCATTTCAAATAATTTCAAGATATTTCATAAAATTTCAAAGCGTTTTTTTAAGAGAAATGCGACATTTCCGCTTAGGAATTTGTCGCATTTCCCTCAGAAATTTTGCTGCTTTCAGATTTCAAAAGAAGCACAAGATAGTCGTCCTTACTGATCTGTCCGAACTTCGAACAGTGCGCACGATAACTTTGCTCGATGCGATCTTTTCCCGTCAGACTTGCTTCTTGAAGTTCTGCCACATCTTGAGCCGTAAGCTTCGCAAGCAATTTGATCAAAAGCGCTTCCAGCTTTACGCGTTTTCCGTACTGCTTCTTGTTGATTTTTGTAAGCTCAGTTAGCAGCTTTTTTCGCGTCTCAATAGATACACGAATTGCAGCCGAGTTTGATTTTTTTGTCGCAGGTTTTGCGATCTTTTTTGCTTCTGAAGTTTCCATAAGGGTTCTCCCTTTTTGTGAAACCTCATCCGCTTTGTCGTAGTAGGAAGAGGATTAAATTTTTATCGCCTCAAACTTTGATTTGTAGGCTATATATTAAAAGCCAATTTCGGGACCATGCGAACGATCTTTACCGAGGTCAGAAAGTCTCAGCTCCTTAATATGAACATCAAAGGGGTTAAAACGCTTCGCAAGACTTTGCGATTTTTCTTGGAGCCTTTGACTACCTTCGTTTGTCATCATGTGCGCCAAATGCACATGATGAATGTGCTCATGAATTGCTAGCATTTCGTCGATCTTTTGATCTGACCCGCCATCGCCAAACATTACCAAGATGTTCGCATCGGAATGTCCTGGAAGACCTCCTTTTGCTTTAAAAATCGCGAACTCGAAAGGATCTCTTAATATAACGGCATGTTTTGATTTCGTACTCGTTTCCAAAAAAATTCCGGCTGGATTTCCATGTCGCTTTGACTTCCATTTACCATCATTATCTTCACGAAACTCAATCGCAGCATCTCCTTTTTCCGACAAAAACCAAACACTTTTATCCTGTCCCACATGAAGCTGTTTACTTTTCAACATCGCTTCAGCACGAGAGGCATCCATGCCACGAGACTTTAAAAGACTCTGCATGGTTTTTGTGGCAACGTCAGGCAAAGCAGATTTTGGCTTTGGAAAATAAAATGATTTAATTCCGGCCTTATATTCACCAATATATTTCTCCAAAAGGAGAAGGCGCGGGTTCTTATTGATTTCAGCGACGGCTCCAATTTCTGTTGTGTCTTTGTGGATCTTCACGAAATCAATGATCGTACCTTGGCGACCATTTTTGTGGTTGGTCCAAGATTTCTCACTGAGAATTACGAAATCAAGTCCTTGCAAAACCGTCTGACCCTTTTCATTCGTTTTGAGTTTGATATTATTCGCCTTGCAATATTCGAAAATACTGACTTCTGAAGCCTTCTTCATTTCATGATAGAGAACGCCACCACTACAATCAAAAATTGCAGGCAGCTCGTCCCGAGCACTGTTGCGAGCAATTTTTGTAAACTGTCCGTAATCCTTTTTTCCGAATCCTGGATAGCTTGTTGATTCAAGTAATAGATGGCTTTGAGTTCCCACAAAATTTCCTTTTCCGTCAAAGGCGGATCGAAGATCGGAAAGGGATTGTGCTCGAAGTCCTGGATTGTTTGCATACCGTTCATCATTCACCTCAAATGCTTTTTTTAGACCTTCTTTGTCAAATTTCTTTCCAAGACGTTTACCGCGAAGAGCTTTCGTATCTTCACCATAAACGTAGCTGACGTTCTTATTTTCAACCCGAGCATGTACGCCGAGAAATTTCAGAATGCCTGTGTACTCATCAAAGCTTGTACTCACGGCTCTGGCAAAATCCACCTTTTGCTGTAAATCGAAGAACCAAGTTTTCTTTCCTTGAGATGCAGCCGCCTTTGCCCGCTCTGGCGCAAGTAAGCGTTCTTCTTTGCCCCGAAATGTTATGAGCTTGAATCCATTTTCGCGAGCGATTTCGTTATTTACTTCATGCAATCGAAACATCTCTGAGCGTTTGTTCATGAGCGCTTTTCCGGTTTCAGAGTGAACATTACAGATCACAATATGGTTGTGGATGTGATCCTTTTCCGTATGCGTGACGACCCATGCTTTGTGTCCAGGGGCATACCGCTTTGCCAGCTCGTGCCCCATTTCATTGTATTTTTCTGGTGTAAGCAAAGAGCTTTCCTTTGCGGGCCAAGCTTGCGTGATTTCCAATGCTTTGTTTTCAACTTTACTTCCATACTTTTCGACTTCTGCGTTGATTTGCTCTGACATCATCATATCGAGACCATCCGACGCGGTAACTACGGGTTCTGATCCACGGTCCTTTAGCAAATAGTCTTCTTTTTTTTGAATGGCCTTGATCCAACGCATTTTAACGATTGGCATGTTTGGCCTCCAGCTTTGCGTTCAGATCCAAAAGCGATCTGTAGACGCCATTCAGAGCCGTACTCCACCCTTGCATCAAACCAGAGTTCACCTTTTTCGCAATTTGATTGACGTTGTTTCCAATGCGACTCAGTTCAGTTTTGAATTCCAGAGTTGCCTCTGGCGTGAAAAGATAAACTGGCTTTTCTAAGTTCACACGTCCGAGCAAAGCCTTTTTGAAGAGATCCTGAGCCGTGCAGCGGGTTGAGTCACACATGGCTTTTACCCGTGCGTACTCGTTTTCGCTGACTCGGATGTAAAATGCGAACCGATTGGGCTTATCCTGAATTTGGTTTTGTATCATGCGTTCTTCCTTTTTATATCAATGGAAGATCCGCGATTTGGTCGTAGGATCTTGATTTTCGGAACACCTGGCTTCTGCTTTGCGCTCGAAGCTTGGAAGATATTTAACTACGGTTTGAAAGCTGCCACGATTGCTTTGAAAATCGTGGTGAGCCAATTTTTTACCTCCTCATGGTCCACTTCTGATTCAGTAGCAGCGCGGGCGGCCTCCTTCACAGTGGCACTGAGTTCACCAGCCGCTTGCACGACCTCTTCGCCTGCATCAATCGTTAGCTCTTTCATTTTCCCCACCTTCAACCTCCTTCGGTTGTTGTTTTAAAATTTTGTGTTTGATCGCTTCGTTTGCCTTTAACATTTCATCTAAACTTAGACTTAAGTGCGCTTCGGCTTTCTTCAAGGTGTCGCTGGCTTCCAAAGCTTGAGTAATTTCCGGCTGAGCTCGTTCCGTTTTTATTTTTTCAATTAACACATTTTCTTTTTGAAGAATTGCATGAATAGACTCATCCTTTCGATTGGCGGTGGCACAGCCACTTAGAAATATCTGAAGGATGAATCCGAGCATAAGAAATGTAAGGGTTATTTGATTTATTAAACTCTTGTGGTGCTTATTAAATTTTGTATTGTTCATATTTTTCCTCTCGTTTGGTTCATTTGTTCGTATGGTGCTAGCTGGGGTCTTTTTTTCCTGCAAGATAGGGCACTGCTAGCAGTTTGCCCAAAATGTGAGGGCATAGCCCCCACTCCCCCTGGAGACCGGAGCCCAAGGGCTCGGTCTCTGATGCAGAAAGAAAAAGTCATAGCGCCGCCTTTGCGGCTGCTGTAACTGGGGCTGATGTCGTCTCAAGAAACTCGGGTTTTGATTCGGTATCACTTTCTCCCAACATGGGTTTTAAGAACATAAACGCTGATCCTGTCGTAAGTGTTGCCACCAAGAGCTGAACCCAAGAATAGATCGAGAACATATAATAGAGTCGGTGGTTCACCAGAGACGCCGCGTACAATGAAACTCCGTCTGTCAATTGACCGAAGGATTCCATCACTTCAGATGACATCGAAATACCCAGCATGATGTGGTAAAGAAGCGTCCAAAGCGGTGTCCACAAAAGCACCGAAAAATAGATCCAGAACCAAACGACCAGAACTCGCCACTTGCCTGCAACTACGAAAAACATCAGCCATGGGAAAATCGCGATCAACAGCATTCGGATAAATCCCGCCACATGGGGCGCTCGAGCTAAATGTTCACTGAACTCCTGAGCGCGCTTAGCTGACTCAGAGGCTCCTTGGAGTTCACGGAGTCCCAGAGAACCCAAGATTCCATCCCAACTAAAGAATCGTCCCAAGGTCTGAATGGATTTACTTGCAGCTCCTGGAACCTCGGCACCTTTTTGAATGCCCAGTGTTCCTTCCGTCTGATCCGCGTAAAAGTTTGCTAGCGCCATCGAAGTGGCATAATGCTTGTAATAGCTTGGATCAAACTTTCCGCCATATGAGTAAACGACAGCCTCGGAATACGGAATCGTTCGCGAGAATCCTTTCATCTTATCTTCGCCATATTCGCTCAGCTTTTGAACAGTGGAGTCTTTTACTTCAAGGCAATTTGTTTTCTTTCCGGTGCCGAGTTCAATCGGAAGATCGGCCAGCTCTTGATCCACCTGTTTGCTCGCCGTAAAGAATCCGTCAATAGCCCCACGTTTCTGAAATTCCCCAAGAGACGGTAACACTTTGGTGAAACATTCTTCCGAATAGAACTTAAGCTGGTCCCGGACTTGGGCGTCCTCAATAGTTGAGATCCCAGCATACATAATGGCCTTGTAGAACATGTTTGGTGCTGTAAGCTGTGAGTTACCTTGAGCGAATACTTGGTCAATCACTCGCGATAGAAGCCCTGTGATTTCTTCCGCTGTATGGCTCAATAACTCAAAGATAAAGCTCACTCGGTATTGGGATTGTACGTTTTCAACATGCTTTTGCACATAGTGGTTGTCGGCCCAATTCTTTCCCTGGTAATCAGCCACCTTGGCGTCGGAGCCAACTCTCAATAGTGCCAGGCCAAGAAACAAACACACTACGACCTTGATAAATCTCGAAAGCGGAATATGCCTTCTTTCAATCAATGAGCCTGGAATATAGCGCGAGATAAATTTTAAGATCGTAAAGAAAAACATTGCGCCAAAGATCATCAGAATGAGCCCTTTAAAGAATGTCTCACCCGTGATGATTTCAATGAACTTGGAATGAAGACTTAGGCAGATCGGAAGAGCGTCGTGTAGGGAAAGAGTGTCTTCGCCTGTGT
>CALBHK010000151.1 GCA_937894565.1 uncultured Chlamydiae bacterium | reverse complement strand
TCTGAGAGTAGAAGCGTAAGCGGTCTTGAGGAGGCCATAGCTATCGCTATGGCCAACAAAAGAGACACTCTTAGGAAAGAGTGCAGCTTGCTTACATAAACCACGTTTTGCTTAAGGTGAGTCATAATATGATGGTAGCACAAAAAAAGTATTTTCATTAATCTAAAAATATTATTTAAAGAGCGAGCGATTCATGTCCCTTTATCAGAAACAAGAACAGTCCCCCCTAATCATCATCCTCATCCTTACTCTGCTTATTTTTGTGCTCGTCTATCTCTACTCTCAAACACATTGGTATACAGAGGAAGAAGAGTTGGATGAGATGTTAATTGAAACGCCTTACGTCTGAGATAAATTCTGATAAAGATGGATGTAATACATTGCCGGATACTTCCAGCTATAATCCATCTGCATGCCTCTCAATTGCAGCTCGCGCCACTTTTCCGGTTTTTCAAACCAACATTGAATAGCCCTGTCAAGGGCTGAATTCACCCCCTGTGCTGTCGGCTCTACAAATGTATATCCATTTGTCTCATGGGGAGCAAACTCTGGATCATCCACATCAAATACAGTATCTGCGAGTCCTCCTGTAAGCCTTACAATGGGAATGGAGCCATACCGCAACGCAATCATCTGCACAAGGCCGCAAGGTTCAAAAAGAGAAGGAACAAGGCAAAAATCACTTCCACCGAAAATTAAATGGGCCATGGCCTCATCGTGATTAAGAATTAAACGAATGTGAGGATGCGCAGAAAAATGACGCTGCAGCTCTTCAAATTCACGATGAATGCTGGGAATAGGACTGGAACCTAAAAGAACTAGCTGTCCTTTTTTTTCTACTGTACGGCTAATAGCATGCTTAATCAGCTCTAATCCTTTTTGAGGCACAAGACGGGTTACAATTCCAATTAGGGGCCTATGCCCCTCATCCAGCATCAGTTTCTCTCGGAGTACTTTTTTTACGTAAGCTTTTTGATTAATCGTAGAACGATCATTTTTATTCAAAGGCAGTTCTCTAAAAGAATAAGGAGAGGGCAAAAGAGCATCAGTTTCTGGATTCCAATAGACATAATCCAATCCATTTAAAATGCCAATCACCTTATTCTTGCAATCTACCATGCAGCGATCTAGTCCTTTACCGCCTTCTATAGTACGCAATTCCTCCGAATAACTGGGAGAAACGGTTGTAATGCCATCGCTAAAATAGAGGCCCGTCTTTAAAAGATTAACCAATTCCGGGTTCTGTTTATCAAGATAAGCGTCAACTTCTCCTTTTAACCCGATTTGAATTAAATCATTTTTTGCACACTTACCTTGATATTCCATATTATGGATTGTAAAGACAATAGCGGAGCATTGATACCCTAAAGGACGGTACATCTCTTTATAAAGAGCTGAAATCGCAGCTGTTTGCCAATCATGCAGATGGATCACATCCGCCTTTAAATCGGCTTTATACAAGAATTCCATAGCCGCTCTGCAAAAATAGAGAAAACGCTCTATATCATCCTCGCAACCATAGACGCATCCCCTATCAAAAAAATGGCGAGGATGATGGGATTCT
>CALBHK010000150.1 GCA_937894565.1 uncultured Chlamydiae bacterium | reverse complement strand
TGAATAAGAGTTCACGATTTCATCGATTAAACCAAACTGTTTCGCTTCCTGTGCAGAAAGCCAGGTATCGCGATCTATGGCTTTACGAATTTCATCAGGATTTTTCCCTGTAGCTTCATGGTAGAGTTGAATGAGTTTTTCGCGCATGACAATCATTTGTTTGGCTTGAATGCCCAAATCGGTGGCCTGACCTTGAATCACACCCGAAATTAAAGGCTGGTGGATCATAAAGCGCGCATTAGGGGTAGAAAAACGCATTCCTTTAGGTGCTACCAAACTAAGAACAGATCCCATAGAAGCTGCTAACCCCGTTACTAGGGTAGCTACAGGGGATTGCAGCATTTTAATTTGATCCCAGATGGCAAATCCGGCGTCTACGGAGCCGCCCGGACTATTGATAATAAACAGGATGGGCTCTCCTGGTAGTTTAAGATCCAAATACCAAAATTTACGTATTAATTCGCCAGTGATTTTACTATCTACTGCATCGTTGAGCAGAATGCGGCGAGACTTGAGCAGAGTTTCTTCTACTTGCTCCATAATCCCTTTTTCCTGGATTCCATTTTTTTCTTCTTTTTCTTGATTTTTCATCAGGTCATCCTTCTCTTCATTGATAATTTTATGCTTCCTGTTACGCTTCTTGTTATGCTTGCGGGCCCAGAATAATTTCCGGATAAAGCGGATAAGCCGTAAGCAGCTCTTTTAATTGCTCTCGGACTTGAGTGCACACAGTATCGGGTACTTTAGCCTTTACTTTACTTCCTTCTTCTCTCGAGGCATGGGATAATAAAGAGGTAATCATATGAGCGATTGTCTGCATCTCTGTTTTTCCCATTCCTAAAGTAGTGATGGCCGGGGTCCCAATACGAATCCCTGATGTATACCAAGGGCCATTCGTATCAAACGGAATAGCATTGCGATTGACCATGATGCCGCACTCTTGCAAAAGAGATTCTGCTTGCCTACCATTAATTCCAAAGGGAGTGACATCCATAACTATCATATGGTTATCTGTTCCCCCAGTGATGAGCTTGGCTCCTCTTTGGTTCAACTCTTGCGCAAGGGCGCGTGCATTGTCTACAATCTGTTTAGCATAATGCTGAAAATCTAGAGTGCAGGCCTCCTTAAAAGCCACAGCTTTAGCGGCCATTACATGAGGAAGAGGCCCTCCCATCATTAAAGGACACGCCTTATTCACTGTTTCTTCAAACTCTTTTTTGCAAAGCAAAAAGCCGCCTCTAGGGCCACGTAAAGTTTTATGCGTTGTCGAGGTGACGATATCTGCGTAAGGAATAGGATTTTCTTCCCCCTGCATCACTTTGCCTGCCACTAAACCAGCAAAATGGGCCATATCTACCATTAACACAGCGCCTACTTCATCCGCAATGGCGCGCATGCGGGCAAAGTTTAAGCGACGAGGGTAGGCTGAATAACCGGCAATTAAAATCAGGGGACGTACTTGTTTAGCCTGGGCAAGAAGAGCATCGTAATCCACTAGGTGTGTTTTAGGATCTACCCCATATCCAAAAGACTGAAACATTTTCCCCGAAATATTTTGACGATAACCATGGGTTAAGTGTCCTCCTGCATCTAAGGACATCCCCAAGATGCGTTGTGAAGAAAGAAGGCAACGCAGCTCTTCATATTCGCTTTGATTCAGTTCGTTTAGATTTTTCTTTCCTAGTTTTTCAATAGAGGGATGTTCTATTTTTTTCACTAAAATAGTCCAAAACGCTAAGAGATTAGCATCCGCTCCGGAAGGGGGTTGTACGAAAGCGTGGTCGCAGCCAAAAATTTCTTTAAGTAGATCTGCAGCTTCTTTTTCCAGAGCATCCACATTCTCGCATCCTGCATAGAATCGATGAGAGGGGAAGCCTTCTGCATATTTGTCTGTTAAGAGGTTCCCCATTGCTAATTGAGAAGCCAGAGAGGAGAAATTTTCTGAAGCAATGAGTTTGAGATGGCGGCGCTGCGCTTGCAGCTCTTGTAAAATAGAACGTTGGATGGAGGGGGCCTTTTCTTCCAGATAGTCAAGAGAGGCGAGGAAGGCAATTACACCTTTCTCTTGGACGCTTATCTGCTGTTTTTTTGTCTGAATATGTGTTAAATAATGCTCTAATAATGCCATCTGTACAACCCTTATCATAAGAAGCCCAAATTTTGTGACATTTTGAATAAAATGTAAACCCGAAAATTTTTCTCTTTCTTTTTTTCACACTTTATTGATGATTATTTCTGGTATTGCTTGGGCTATTTATAGTGTCATTGGAAAATCTTCAACAAATGCTTTATTAAATACCACTGATAATTTTTTTAAAGCAACAATTTTTTCAATTTTATTTAT
>CALBHK010000149.1 GCA_937894565.1 uncultured Chlamydiae bacterium | reverse complement strand
TTTAATTAATTATTTCACAGATCATTGGGAAGATATTAAAGTTCCGGATCAAATTGACTTTCAAAATGCTTCTCTTCCAGAGCGTCTCTATCAGCCAATTCTTCCCCCTCTTTCCTATTATAAAGATAAAAAAGAGGCCCTTAGTGCTCTTTTAGTGGAAATAGAGACGCAAAGTGTTGTGCCAAAAAAAATAAAAATAGAAAAATTTCTTGAAACAATAGAAGAAACATTGCCTTCTCTTGATGCTGTAGGGGAATTGCAATTGGGGACTAATAATATCGTTTTAGAGCAATTTGAAGATTTAGAGAAGCAACTGCTGCATGCATTTGTTTTAAAAAAAGAAGCTCCTGAATTACAGATCCTTAAATTACTTATAGCCGGAGATGTAATGAGAGCGGGAATTGAAAAACTAGAAGAGCGTTACACTAGGGAAGGGGAGTGGTATCTTTGTTCTCAAGATTTGGATTGCAAAAGTTTTATAAAAATCGATAAAGAAGGAGAAGGTCATTTTTCTGTGATTATCAAGAAGAAGTTTTTGTTGAAAGAGGTAGGTTCCAATAAAGAGGTAGCTGCAATTCATTTTAGACAGGAGATGGTGGTGAAAAAAGAAGAAGTTCTTGCCTGGATGGATTGGGAAGTGATGGCCATAAAAACTAACTAGCTATTCATACACATTTAATCAACTCACAAGACAGAGGAAAGAAGAGTGACAGGATGGGCAGGATCGCCTTTGGCGGCAGGATGGGCAGGATAATTATACTAGATGAGAAAAAGTATAAAATTTAAACCTTCTTTATTTAGAAAAAAGAGGGGATAACCTTATGAAGTACAATTATCCTGCTCATCCTGTCATTCTTCTTTTTTGGCGTTTTGTGCGTAAGGTGAGTAACTATATGATTTTTTGTGGCATTTATTTAGCAAATGGACTAAAATAACGGTCTTCCCCGCCGAAGTGGTGGAATGGTAGACGCGGTAGACTCAAAATCTACTCTTGGCAACAAGGTGCCGGTTCAAGTCCGGCCTTCGGCATCTTCTTTTTTCAATTAGGTTAGGAGGTATTCATGGTCAAAGATAGTAATGGAGCTGCTCTTAATGATGGAGACAGCGTGACGGTTGTTAAGGATCTGAAGGTGAAGGGCGCTTCGATGACGATCAAAAGAGGCACGCTTTATAAAGAGATTCGCCTAACAGATAATGAAGAAGAGATTGAGTGTGGTAAAGGCAGAAATACGATCGTGCTGAAAACCTGCTTTGTCAAGAAAGCCTAGATCTTTTGTTGGATTTTGTAATCGACTATAATAATAGGTTTCGAGCAATCATGACTACTTCATCTGCGGAAAATAAATTAGAGATCACGCATTCAGGTTGGGCGTTTAAAACTTTTTTGTATAATTTTTGAGCTTCATTATCGGTTCTGGTTGATACCAAAACATGCTTTATGATTGCATCTCTTTGTTTCAATTCTTCTTTGATCATTTTTAAAGATTCAGAAATTAATAACGTTCCAATTCCGCGCTTTTGTTGTGAGGGAAGAACCGCAATTTGTTCCAACTCCAGAACAACTTCTTTTCGAAAACCGCTTTTTTCTATCCATTGGATATAGCCTAAGATGGTTTCGTTATTCTCGGCAATAAAATACCTGATTCTTGGATAGGCATTGAAATTGCATGTGATCCATTGTTCTGAATGCAATTGTCTTGAAAATACCTCTTTATGCACCTTAGAGACATCTAAAAGATCTTGTTTTTTCATGCTTCGGATTTTCATTGTGTTCACCCACGTTTTCCAAAATAATTTTGATCTTCTTTAAGATCCTGGAATCTTTTGATCAGTATATGAATGTTCGTAAAGGGATCTTCTTTATGGTCATCGTGTTGTTTGGAGACCAATGAGGAAGCATGTTTGCAGGCTTTATCAATCAAATGAATGGTAGCGTTAAAGATTTCCACGCCATCTTTGTCGTAATTTTCAAATCCTGGCAATTTTTTCAATGCCTTTATCATTTGTTGAGGGTTTCCAAAACCAGATTCACGCATTTGAAAGTGGAGATAAGGCCACAGTTCAAAACAAGGATTAGATACGATCGGAATGAATTTTCTAGATTTACATATTTCGATAGCCTCTAAAAATGCTGAAGGGTCATTATCTCGATCAAATACACAAAATATTTTGTCATATTTTACTCCATCCTCTTTAGATTTGCGTTTTGCGGTATTCACAATGCTTTTTGGGTCAGTTCCATCCCCTTTGCATATATGGGCATGAATGTGTAAACTTCTTGCAAGCTCAGAAAGATAATCCACTTCTGTTTCTCCTTCACATACAACCAAGTCAAGAGGGGAATATAGGCTATCTGGCTTTCTATAGGAACGTATGGAGATTCTTTTTGTCATGAGAAACGAAATTTCCCTATGAATGGAAGAGCCCCATAGCGGCCTTGTAGATAACCTTTGCCGATGGCTTCGCCTTTGCGCGGCTTAAAATCTAAAAGGGAATAGAGACGTGATCCTTGTTGTTCATCTTTTTGCACAAACCAAACTTGATCCCTTCTAAATAAATTACTGTCCAGCAAGGAAGTATCATGAGTGGTGAAAATAAGTTGAGCATTCTTCTTATTAGTTTTTGGACTATGAAAAAGCTCTATCAAATACCGGACGATATTAGGATGTAAGTGAAGGTCAAGTTCATCCACAAAAAGCACCAGGCCCTCACGTAGAGACTTTAACCATCCTCCTGCTTGCCAAAAAAGCCTTTGTGTTCCTTCAGATTCGTCCATCAATAAGTCAAAAAGCACTCTTTGGTCAATATCGTTCATTTTATGCTGCGTTCCTACAGCTATCGTTTTTATAGGTGTTTCTCCTTTTTCAATTAGGTGATAGATTTCGATCCCAACATCTGCACATTCCATGAATTTATGAATCAAAGGGGCTGTGTTCGGATCTTTTAGAAATTGAATAGTAAGATCAAGATTAAAATTAACCTCTTGTAAAGGACCATTTTTGAGCAAAATGACAAGTTGATCTCTAAACCAAAGAAAAATGGGTTTTAGCTGTTCGCTATTGAATTGTACGGCTGTGGAAAGATAGAGAGCGTTTGCACGTGTCATTTGCTCCCAGACTTTGTGTTCTCCTTTAAAGCTTGGCCCTTGATACCAGTCATATGCTTTTGAAGAGGGATTCCATTTTCTGGTAAACCACGTTTGACGATAGTTTTTGGGGTAGGCATAAAGCTCTTCACTTATGATCTGATCTTCGGTGAGAGCGACGTGATAAGTGAAGCGAACATCATTACAAACAAAGTCGATAGAAAACTCACTCGGTTCATTTTGAGATTTCGCATTGAGTTTAAATGGCTGTAGAGGGATTTTTTGCTTTTCTTGGTATGCTGTAGAGGATGCAAGCACAAATTGCTGCAAAAAATAAACAGCCTTGATCAAGTTGCTTTTTCCACCAGCATTAGGACCATAAATCACAGCAGAACGGACAAGATGTTGATTTTTAGAAAATTCAAATGTGTTTGAATCGCGCAGCTCTGACCCTTTGCCTGCAGACAGATCCAAGACTCCTTCTTTCTCAAAAGAACGAAAGTTTTTGACTGAAAATTGCAATATCAAGGGGTCTTCTCCTATATGTTTCTTGTGTTTCTTTTATTTTTGCATATTTTCTGCAAAAAGTATATAGATTTTATCGTTTTTTTGCTCTATTCTGAGATGGAGGTCTTTTTTATTTATTCTTCTCTTCTTTTTTCTTCGTATATTATTATATCATCATATGATGCCGATGTGCAAAAAAAAATATCGATACTACAGATTGTAAATTCCAAAAAATTCCAAAAAACTATTGAGTTAAAATGTAATTTTTCTTAGAATCACCATCGATTTATGGAAATCGAAAACTTGCTCTTCGATTCCTTATCAACAAGCAAATTTAATTAAAAATGGAGGATGTATGAGCAATCAAACAATAGATCAAATGCAAGAAAACATGGAAGAAGTGAAGAATCTGGACTACTACGAAACAGCAGATTCCCGTCCCAACCAGCCTACTGTTTTTATAGACTAAATCATCAATGACTTCGTCTTTAAAAAAAGTGCGTTTGAAAGTTGGTTCTCAGTGAAACTAATGAATTATTTTCGCAATATCATGACTGGAACCTTTTCAAATAAAAATCTATTTTTTCTTTGGATATTTCAATTGTTAAGCCTTTTCGGAAGCGAGCTCACTCGTTTTGCGCTTCCGATTTGGCTATTTCAACAGGAAGAAAATCTGGTTTCCTTTTCCCTTTATGTGTTTAGCGGCCTTTTGCCTCGCATTTTGAGCCCCATTTTTGGAGGGCTTATTGATTGTTTTAATAAAAAGAAAATATTACTATTGAGCGGGCTATTATCACTTACAGTTTGTTTTCTTTTGGCTTTATTGAGCTCAGGTATGATAGACAAGAGCGTTTTCTTTATCTGCTTTTTGATGTTCTCTTTTGGCGTGTGTGGCAATTTAATTCATATAGGAACTCTTGCCCTGGTTCCTCGAATAGTTGAAAAAAATCGACTGCTTCAAGTTAATAGCTTGATGATCGCTGCTGAATCTTCAGCTCTTTTAATATGCCCTGTATTATCTGGAAGCTTAATTTTTGCGTTTGATTTTTTCTTTGTTGTTTTGATTGATATGTTGTTATTTGTAATCTCATTGATGTTTTTAATGAAAGTAGATGTTGTTGCGGAAAATAGGTGTTACAAAAATATTCAGGCTATTTTTGGCGATATTAAGAACAGTTTAATAGAGGGAGCTTTATTTATTAGAAAAAATGGACAGCTTGCCTATTTGATGGGAATATTTGGTTTGGTAAACTTTTTTTTCAGCTTTAGTTTTGTTCTCTTCACACCTATGGTCTTATCTATTTCTGAGAATAATACGCAGTTGTTGGGAAGCATTAATTCAATCGGAAATGGAATACAACTTCTAACTGTTTTTCTAGCGGGATGTTTTTTGAAATCCAACTCTCAAATTACATTAATGATGAGATCAATTATGTTAATGGGTGTGTGTGGACCGCTTTTAATTGGTGTGGGATTTTCACCTGTTTTTTGGACAATTGGTTATGCAGCCACTCTTGCTTTTTTATCTATTATTAATGCTACAAATAATGCGTTTTGGCAAACCTGTTCTCCTTTGCATTTACAAGGCTCTATTTTTGGTATCCGGCGCATGGTCTCTTCTTTGATAGCCCCGATAGGCACTTTGTTAGCAGGACCCTTGATGAACAAGCTTTCAGTTTCTTCCAAACCTGCATTTGTGGATAACGAATATCAATTGGTTTTTTTAATAGCAGGGTTTTGTATCCTACTTACAGGGATATTGGGATCCTCCTTAAAAAAATTAAAACAAACACAACCTCTTTTTTCGGCGCAAAATGAATAAAACTTATTATCACGATATGGCAACTACGGCTTTTCAGCCTTTTATAGACTTAACCCCATCTTCATTTGCTAATTTAT
>CALBHK010000148.1 GCA_937894565.1 uncultured Chlamydiae bacterium | reverse complement strand
TTTTTCTGTCAGATCGCCTTGTTTGCGTAGCAAACGGGGGGATCTGAATAGTTACAATTTGACTATTTTTAAAGGCAAAGGTTGCTTGAGGAGCGCTAGAGTCACCCCTTATCCAAGCTTCTGGCAATCCCTCGAAAGAGTCAAACCCATAAATAATCTTTTCTGAATTAAGAGCCGCAATAAAGTTAATTGTCCTTCCTGTTCCTGATCCCATTTCAAGATACATTCCGTCGATGAAAATCTGATCTGAACCATATTTAAGTAAAGCTGCATCAGTGTTAAGGGGGTGAGCATTAGAAAGGTATTCGGCCACAAAAGCATGCGATAGCTCGCAGTTTTGCTTTGAATGATTTTTCTAAATCTGATGTCATGTTGTATATGATAAAATATATGGGGTTATGTTAACACGTAATTTCTTTGCATATGCGCCCAGTTTTTTGGGATCTGGCTTGTATTTAGTGCTCTTAAAGTATCTCTGAATTGCTTTTATTGCAATTTCCTTGCTAAGATAGCGAAATGCATCAATAATGCAACGTTCTCTATCAAAAATGTAGACGCTATATTCACCAAGCGCAATTTCGATTTTCCCTAGCTCAACATTGCGCATTCTGATGATTCGTGTGTTGGGTCGTTTAGGAGGATAGGACTCGTGCGGTACAGCAATCCAAACCTCTCGCATAATTTGATCCGTCAAATCGTAGTAACAAAGTGCAGAAACTAAACAAATGATTCCATCAGGAATACTCACTGCAATCAATGCTAAATTTTCCCACTGAAATTCAACCTCTGGTTCATACTGAGAGAAGCGATAAGCCCCTGGATAAACCCTTTCTAATGTGCCTTTTTTTACTAAATAAGCTAGGGCATGCCTAGGGACATTCTGTTTCTCTGCCTCTGCTGAGGTAAAGAGAGGGACATTGATAAATGGTTCTAGTTGCTTTAAATACTTTAATTGTCTCATTCCCTAATTCTACAAAACCTACCCAATTAAGTAAAGTGGGTAGGTTTCGAAGAATTCATGCAGAAAGAAAAGTTTATTTTCATAGGGACCTTTTCTTGATCTTTATAGAAATTAAACTTAGAAATACTCCTGGGATGTCACAGTATCAAAGAGAGGTTATGCAAGATTCATCCAGCACTTTATGTAGTTCTATCAACAGATTTTCGCCATCTTCTTGTGAAAATAATTCCTCTACAAAAAACAAAGTCAAGTGGATTCGATTTTGGAATGTGACAACACCCAATACGGCATTATCTTTAGATTCGCAATAAGGATCGCAGTTAGCCACAAAAAAAACATCTTTCATTGAGATGTCTTGGCATCCATAAGATCCATCAAAGGTTACTGCTCCAAGATTTGTAATACCAACCAATTTGGAAGGCATTTTGTTTTGTAGCAAAAATTCTTCAGGGGTTAGCTCGCGTTCCAATAACTTATGAAGTTTTTTCAAGTTAACGACATGTTCGCCTTCCTGCAATTGAGTGTGTAAATCATTGTGCAGAGTTTTTGCCAAATCAAAGAAGTCCATCTCTTCATCAAGAGTGCATTTGCTAAGAATATAAGAAAAAAGAGGCTTAGACAGTTCTTTAGAAACAGGGGGCTCAAAAAACTGACGATAATTGACTATAGTAACCGCATCGATTTGATCAAACGAAGGCTTTTTTATCGACTTGTAAGCTTTTAGAAATGCCGCATACAAAACGCTATGCACTTTGATGTTTTTCTCTCGACCCCAGCTGATGATTCTTTTAGTTAAGGATTCGTTTAAAACGTGCCTTACAAAATTTGTGTGGTTAACAGTTAAAGAGGAAGTGGTTGAAGACATAGTTTTTTGTTCTTGAGGCTCTATCTCCTTGGATTTATTTTTTATATGACGATCCAGATTATCTAAAGATGGAAGCGTAGAATCGAAGTTAATTTCAGCAGTCATATTCAATTTAGAAGCCGAAATGATCTTATAAAGATGATTCATGATTTCTACAGCACAGACTCCATCGGCAATTGCATGGTGGAAGGTCAGCAAAATTTGTCCTTCTTGTTTTCCCTTCAGAAAACTGACTCGCCATAGCGGTTCGTCTATTTTGTTAAATCGTTTTCTTAAGTCCAGCTTCGCAACGTCTCTCCATTGTTGCTCCCCCGTATAAGCAAGCGTTCTAATTGGAATATTGGGTTCCTCCAATTTCCAAAACATTGGTATTTGATTAGAAACATTAATTGTTACAGAAAGTAGGGGATGTTTTTGAGATAAATCCTGAAGACTTCTCTTAAGAATTTTCTTGGTAATATGTCCGCCATAGGTGGATATAACAGTGAAATTAATGTTGCTCTCACTTCCGGAATCATTTAACCATTCACGCAATTCTATTGGATTAAGATTCAGACCCTCATATTCCATGTTGCCTCTAAAAATAAATAGATTCCTCCAAAATATATGGTGAATGCTGAATTATGTCAAAATATTAAATTTTTAATGTGTTTCTGTAAAATCTATTTGACAATTTATTTTTTTTCAAACAGAATATCTCCTAAATTACTTTAGGGCATTAAATTGCTCAAAAATATGAAATTTAATGGAATAAGCTATGTTACTTTATTCAAAAAAAATCATAAAATTTCTTAATGAGATTAAAGATATCATAAAAGATGTGTTATCGAATGAAGTGGGGTTGAAGGTCTTTAGAGAGCGCTTCTATGATAAGCGGCAGGAGTACTCTTATCCAATAAAGGCAGTCATTTTCAATAACAAAAAAATGCTTGGATATTTTGATCCTCATTTTTATGAAATCGGTCTTCATGAATGCTTGATGCAAGCAAACAGAGAATTGCTGCACGCTATTATTAGGCACGAACTTGCGCATTACATCACATTCATAAATTTTGGGGATACAGTTGAATCGCATGGAGATGAATTCCATGCATTTTGCTTGCGCATGGGGTGGGGTGAAGGGGTTAGTAAAGCGAGCATGTGTCTTGATGAGAGTGTGTCTCTTTTTCATGAAGAGGAAAATAACGTATTAAGAAAAGTGCAAAAATTATTGGCTCTTACAACAAGCAGAAACAAACATGAAGCTGAGCAGGCAATGATCAAATCGCAACAACTTCTTTTAAAGCACAATATCGATGTTAGAAATATTGAAGATGCGGATGATGAAAAGATATTTTTAAAGCGTATCATGAAGCAAAAAAAAGAAAATGCAAAAATGCGTTCAATTGCTCACATTTTAGAGACATTTTTCGTAAATACTGTCTACAACCGCAAAGAGGGTTGCGTTTATCTTGAAGTGATTGGAAGTGCTACTAATGTAGAAATTGCCGAATATGTAGCAAATATTTTGCAAAATCAACTTGATATATTGTGGAAACAGACACAAAAACAGCAAATAAACTTAAAAGGAGCTGTTGCAAAAAATTCCTTTTTTTTAGGGGTGGCGCGCGGTTACTGCGATAAAATTAATTTCTTAAAAAAGCAATATGATAGCAATACCTTCAATGCTCTTATCTTAATTGAAAAGAAGCTCCAAAATGCACAAGCCATGGTATATGAGCGATTAAATAAAAGTAAAAGCAATGGTCGCTATTGTAGTCAATCATCATTGCTTGGAGAGCAGGCAGGAAAAGAGCTGCGTATTAACCCTGCTGTAAGCAGTTCCGGAAATAAATCTGAAGCCTATATTTCTTTTCAAAAATGAAGGAGGGGTCTGGTAAGTAGAGCTATCCTCTTTTGACTATTAGACTTCTTGCGTAATTACATTTGCTTGCTAAAATTGCCTTTTTT
>CALBHK010000147.1 GCA_937894565.1 uncultured Chlamydiae bacterium | reverse complement strand
CCTTTCCTTTTCTTCATCCGGTAAGAGTAAGGCGCGTAAAATAGCTCATACACCTTCGGGCCGTATCTTTAGTGAACACATGGTTACAGGTAATGGTGTGGTAATATCACTGCAGTCAACCCCTACTAAAGATAAGGAAGTAAAAGTATCTGACTCTCCACACAGAATGAAATTTAAAACAATAGATACTAATGGAAATGAGGTACTAGAACCCTTGCATGCAGATGAGAGTTCAAAAGTATGTGATTTCGAGTACACAGTTACCAAAACAGATATCCAAAAACGTATGGGGGTGTCACGTCCTTGCCCGCAAAAAAAATTATGTAATAATGTTTCCGGCTATGATTATTTAGTAGCAATTGGTGCGGAGTTAAAAGATATAGAACGTAGATTTATCCATATTCCACATAGACAAGCCTTTAGCCAGGGAGGAGCACAAGATTCAAGTAATGTTGACCCAGCGTCTACAGCAGGCTCAAATTATGCTACTTTATTTGAGGTAGAAGAACCCATTAGAAAGATGCTTTTTGAAGGTGCTCATGGAATTCCTCCCGTTAAGAGTGTGCATGTTAAAGGGAAAGTTGTTTATGCTGCGACTAAAAATGTGCCTTTTAAAATGGTATACACCCTGCATTGGGGAGAAAATTCTAGCCTGGAGGTTACTATTGATCCTTTAAATTTCAGGGGACCTACCATGAAAGAGAATCAGGCCGCTGTATTGGCTTGGGCTATAGCTATGGATAAAGAATTCCCCGCTCCTAAAAAACTTGATCTTGACTCAGGAGATGAAGACGAGAAGCCTATTGGCCCTTCATGTAAATCTTAGATCACTCCCTTCTCTATTGACTATCCCAGACCTGCCAGCGCTTCAAGTCTGGGGTTTTATTTCTAAACCTTCCACAATAATCTATCATTTTATAAATGAGCTATCAAATAGCCTAGCTAAATCAATAATTTAGTGTATAATCAAGAGGTTATAATTAAGGAATGTTTGTATGCCATATACTTTAAATGATTTAAAAACCTTAACTTCAGAGGAATTGCGTTCTTTTTTTACGGAACTTTTAGAGCCCTTAGAACCAGCTGATTATGAACTCACCTTGAGTGGTCTAGGCTTTGGTAAAGACGATAAAACTCCCGAAGATGCTAGTTTACTTCACTATGCTGCATCTGCCGGTTTGATACCCATTGTTGATACTTTAATCCAAATAGGGTACGCCAATGAAAAAACAAAGATAGGCGCAGATATAGGTCACTATGCTGCTTTTGGCGGTAATTTAGAGGCACTTTCTTATATTTTAGATAAGGGATATGCAGAGAAAAATGCAAGAGATACTCAGGGCGCTGGTCTAATACATTATGCTGCTCGAGGAGGGCATTTAGATATTATAAGGTATCTTGTTGGTAAAGGCTTGGATATATCTGCAACAACTGCTTATGGAGCAGATGCACTGCAATATGCAGTTCAGGGTGCAAACATTAAAGACATTCAAACTTTAATAACATTAGGTTTACAGTCTCGTCTTCGTGCTGCGGATGATAGAGGCAACACGCTTTTACATGCTGCAGCTGGTGCGGGTAGGCATAGACTGGTTAGTTTACTGATTAATACCTACCATTTAGATCCAACCATAGAAAATTTAGAAAAGCAAACTATTGTTGATTTTGCTAGTAGAAGCGATGATGCAAAGACTATTGAAGTATGTTCGCAATACTTTAGTGAGGCTGCTCCTCCTAAGGATGTCGAGGAGGAAGTCAAGGTAGCACCATCTAGCCCCAGAAGATCCTCAACCTAATGGATGCTTTTAAGATAAAAGGAGTAGCTGCGACTCCTTTTATCTTCCCTCAGTAATTTCAATCATTTTATCACGTTCTTCAGGTAATAAATCAATCCGAATTTCTTCGATTTCGGCTACACCTTTTTGCTTCAATAAATTCTTAGCCATAACACAATACGGACAAGTTTCTTTTGAGTAAACGATTACACGTGCCATTATAGAATCCTTTCCCTAAAAATGCCATGCTCCAGCTAGAGTTAAGCTAGTATCTGACCAACCACCGATAGTATTGCCTCCACTAGTAATGTTGATCGGCATAATTCCACCATAATTCATCATTTCAACATGCATATCCCAATGGCGGGTAATCATATATTCAAGCCCAATTCCACCAGCAACAGTAAAACCACTACCAGAAGGAAGACCTCCCGTAGCACAGGCAACACTGGTACAATATTGACCAAATTGAGCACTTGCATACGCCATACCCAATTTACCAAACACAGCAAAATTACTATCTTCAATCGGTAAACGACCAACAGCCAATAAATCAACTAACTGAGCATTCAGGTTATAATTACTTGATCCGCCTAAATTGCCAATCCCTGCTCCTGTGATATTGGAAGAGTTAAACATATATTGATACCCTCCCTCAACCCCCCAATGTTGATCAAACATATATCCGCCAAAAGCACCAAGCTGTGCACCTGGCGCAGTACCCGACACAACCAGCCCAGTTGAACTAATCTGAGTGTTTAATGTTGAATTATTGTAAATGAAGTTTTGAAACGCTACTCCACCATCAACTCCGACATAAAACCCATCACCAAGTGCATAGGCACAACCAATACTGCATCCCATAAGG
>CALBHK010000146.1 GCA_937894565.1 uncultured Chlamydiae bacterium | reverse complement strand
CTTTAGAGCTAATGGGACAAGGAAGAGGATCAATATCTGGCCATTGAAGCTTTATTAATTGCCCTTTAACCGGCGTTGTTTTGAGTTGTTTGTATGTCAATAATCCATCACCACAAGTGAGGACCACAATATCTTCTTGTAAAAGTTGAGGCTCTTCTACGTGCTGAACAAAAAACTTTGCCCCATTTTTTTTACAAAATGTCCACAATGCCCGAAGATAGGAAAGAGTATACACCGCCAATGCCCTGGAAATATAAATAGCACTCACAGCCGGAGCATGAGGCAAAATAGTTTGAATATTTTCTATCCATTCGACATCCGGATATAAAAGGGCGCTCTTACGATAATCTTCTATTTGTTGACTTGTAAAAGCTAAACGATAAAGTCCTTTTTGTTGATAAAGAGGCTCTATAGAATATTGTTGCGCCAATTGAACCAATTCTAGAGTTTCCCGCATACCTTCTAGAGCCCATCGGTTTTTTTTAGCGTGAGCGCCGCTATAGCTATGAAGCAATCCGGCTGCCACCCCTGACGCTCCGCTGCCGATTGCTTTTCGATCATAGAGATGCACAGACAAGCCATTTTGTATACAAAAAACGGCTGTGGCTAATCCACAAAGCCCAGCGCCTATAATAGCAACTGTTTTCAAATCATTTCCGGCTGTTTATAGATGTATTTAGGACGCACAATAGGAGTGCCTCTTCCTCCCCTTGCATAGCAGCGCTCGTAGACAATTTGAATACCGATTCCCACGCAACGGGATAACCCAAACAACAAAGTATAGTACTCTGGATAGGCAAAGCCCGCAGCGGTAAGTAAAATGCCGCTTATCGCATCCACATTTGGGTAAGGATCTGATATCTTTGGATTTTCCATCAAAACTTTAGGGCCGGCTTGTCGTAATTTAAGAGCTAACTCTACCAGAGGATGCTTTGCATAACGCTCCTGAGCTACTGTATAAAAAATGGTAGCCCTTGGGTCTTCTACCCTTAAGACTGCATGACCAAATCCAAAAATTAAACGATTGCTTTCTAAACGTCTGCGTATATAATCCTCTACCTGCTTTACAGAGCAACCTTCACGTAATTCTTTATGCACTTCTTTTGTAAACTCTAAACAGTCTTGATTAGCGCGTCCGTGTCTGGGACCATCAAGAGCAAACATAGCCCCTGCAAGAGAACCAAAAAGATCCTCCATTCCGGAAGCAATGGCTTTTCCCACAAATGTTGATAGATTGCCACCTCCATGATCAAAATGCAAAATATTAAAGAGGCGAAACACCTCTTTTAAACCCTCTTGATCTACGTTCGGAACATGCAACATATGGGTGAAATTATCCATATACCCTTTTTCGGGATGGGAGGGCCTCATTTTCCAACCTGCATGATAAGTAATCACATGGGCAGCAAGTTCTGGAAGATTGGCAATTAAATTTAAACAATCCTCCCTGTAATCATTTTTTCCCTGAAAGCTTCCATATAAAACCAAAACTAGGGAAAAAAGCTTCATGGGGTGCACAGTACGCGGAAGTTGATAGATCGCTTCAATTGTTTGCTTACTTATCCCGCTTCTTGCGCGTAAATCTTGTGTTAAGGCATCTACTTCTTGCTGGGATCCCTCTCTTGCGTTTAATAGTAGAAAAATCACCGATTCCGGAGTTTGATCCTTCATCTCCGCTACGCTTTTGCCTGCATAAAACAGCCCAAGTTGAGGATCTACTGTGGATGTTGTGCAATAGCCCACTGGAAAGCCGCGCAATCCTGTTTCTAAGTGTTCTTGTTTAATTTCAAATAAAACTTCATCTTTCAATAGGAACCTCCAATAAGGAACGTATTGCCTCTCTCTCTTCTATAAGCTCTTTTTCTGATAACGCAATCCTTCGTTTAAGTTCTATATTTAAATCCCAGCCCTCTATCACTTCATATTTTCCATCCCCGTTTGAGCGGCAAGGAAAAGAAAAAATCAACCCTTCTTGAATCCCATAACTATTTCCATTGCTGCATACAGCCAAAGAAAAAGCTTCCTCTTTTGGAGTTGATTTCATTAGAGAACGAAAAGTATCTAACACAGCATGGGCAGCAGAAGCCGCAGAGGATTTACCCCTGGCTTCAATAATAGCAGCCCCCCGCTTTTGAACAGCGTTTATAAAATCTTGCTCAAGCCAGTTTTTATCAATTATTTTTTCAACTGTTTTTCCATTTACTGTAGCATGAAAATAATCGGGTACCTGCGTAGAGGAATGATTACCCCAAATCACTAATTGTTTAACCTCTTCTACTTCTACACAAGCTTTTCTAGAAATTTGAAAGCGAGCTCTGTTTTCATCTAAACGCGTCATAGCCATAAAGTTTTCTTTGGGAATATCCGGTGCATGATGGCTGGCAATTAAACAATTTGTATTGCAGGGATTTCCCACCACCAGAACTTTTACATTGGGGCTGGCCACAAGATTAAGCGCTCTACCTTGTCCTGTAAAAATTTTTCCATTTTCCGCCAATAAATCCTTTCTTTCCATCCCGGGGCCTCTTGGTTTAGCACCCAAAAGAAGAGCGTAATCGACATCTTTAAATACTTGGCTAGCATCAGATCCTATCACAATTTCTTTAAGAAGAGGAAAGGCGCAATCTTGCAACTCCATGACAACGCCCTCTAAATATTTCATCGCTTCGGGAAGCTCTAAAATATGTAAAGCAATGGCTTGATGAGGACCGAGTAATTCTCCGTAAGCGATACGAAATAAAAGATTATAAGCAATTTGTCCTGCGCCGCCCGTCACAGCAATGCGTTTAATAGAATGAGGCATTTTACCCTAAAATTTATTTTTATTCGCATTCTATCTTGTTGTTTAATTTATTGGCATAGTAAACTTGTGCCAAAAATAAGGATAAAACGTGCCTGAAGTAAATGTGCTTAGACTGATTGAAATATTTGCCAGTGTACAGGGTGAGAGCTCTTTAATTGGCCTGCCCACCACTTTTGTACGCTTAGCTTCGTGCAACTTACGCTGCACGTGGTGTGATACTCCCTATTCATTTGGAAAAGGCGAACCGAGATCCCTGGAAGATATCTTAAATAAAGTAGAAACATTAGGCCTTCAAGCCGTCTGTGTCACAGGAGGAGAACCTTTATTACAAGAAAAAGTTCTGGATTTAATGCACACTCTGTGCGATCTGGGCTATCTTGTTTCTTTAGAAACTGGAGGCTCTTTACCCATTCACAAGGTAGATAAACGCGTAAAAATCATTTTAGATCTAAAATGCCCGGGCAGTGGAATGGTGAAAAAAAACCTTTGGGACAACATTAAGGAATTAAAAAGAGAAGATGAGGTTAAATTTGTCATTAAAGACAAAACAGACTACATATGGGCTAAAGAGCGATGCGAGGAGTTTTATTTATTTGATCGTTGTGATACCATCCTTTTCTCACCAGTTCATGGGCTACTTGATCCAAAGGAACTGGTGTATTGGATTTTAGAAGACAAACTCCCCGTACGTCTTAATTTACAAATCCACAAATATATATGGACACCAGAAACGAAAGGAGTATAAATGACCAAGCATGCGATTGTGTTATTAAGTGGCGGATTGGATTCCTCTGTTGTTTTAGCGCAAGCCATCAAAGACAAACGCAAATGCCGTGCGATCGCATTTGACTATGGACAACGCCACAGGCTGGAACTACGTGCGGCTAAGGCCTTAGCCCGCTATTACCAATCTGAAATAGAAATTATTCGCATCGATCCAGCTGCATTCGCCTCTAATGCCCTGAACACAGGTGTTGATTTGGCTAAAAATCGCACTGCAGAAGGCATTGCTGATGGAGGCATCCCCCAAACAAACGTTCCTGGGCGCAACACTCTTTTTTTGGCCTATGCCTTGGGACAAGCGCTTAAACATCAAGCAGATGAAATTTATTTTGGAGCCAACGCGATGGATGCCCTTCCTTATCCCGATTGCCGTCCAGAATACATCAAAGCTTTTCAAAAAGTGATGAGCTTAGCAAGTGAAAAAGGGCCTAAGATTGTGACGCCTCTAATTGATTTAAACAAGACAGAAATTATTCTTCGATCTGAGGAGCTAAAGGTGCCTGTTGAGCTTACATTAAGCTGCTACGATCCTACAGCACGTGCTGAGCATTGCGGAGTATGCGATGCTTGTGTGTTAAGAAAAGAGGGCTTTTCTCAAGCTGGCATTTCCGACCCTACTAGTTATAAAGAGTAAGAAAAAGAAAGCCACTAAAAAATCGAAACTTCTTTTAGCAAAGTTTTGATTAATAATCGTTGCTTTTTGTAGAAGTAATTTCTTAGTCCCTATTTCAGCCTTTACAATCGTAGAAGAAGTTGTTGTGTACACCCAATTATTTTTAAAGGCTGTGAAAATATTGGTTTGAGGGTAATAATTTGAAGTTTTTAAAAAGGAAATGATATAGTTAGTTATATCTAACTTAACTAATATTACCTCA
>CALBHK010000145.1 GCA_937894565.1 uncultured Chlamydiae bacterium | reverse complement strand
TGATGCAGAACCGACGTGGTCAAAAACCAATTCTTCAATCATGTTCGGTATAGTTGCAAATAACCTGTTATGTAAGGTATAGTGTTGGCAATGCAAGATAAAAAGTTTAAATAGCAAAGGAGGTGAATAGAATGACTAAAGTGAAAGTACGACCTGGCGAACCTGTAGACAAAGCTTTGCGCCAACTTAAGAAAAAGTTGGATAGAGAAGGTGTGTTAAAGCAAGTGAAGAAAAAGCGTTACTATGATAAGCCATCCGAAGCGGAACGCCTCAAGTCTAAGCAGGCTAAAAAATATCAGAAACGTCGTTAAAATAAATTGAGATAAGCTCTTAGGCATCATCTCTCGATGATGCCTTTATTAATAATTTTAAGTGATGGTGAGTAGATGGATTATTATCGGATTCTAGAAGTCGAACGCGGTGCAACAGCAGAAGACATTAAAAAAGCGTATAGAAAAAAAGCACTTCAGTTCCATCCTGATCGCAACCCGGGCGATAGTTCTGCAGAAGAAAGTTTCAAAAAAATATCTGAAGCCTATGAAGTTCTTGGCGATGATCAAAAACGTGCTGTTTATGATCGTTATGGCGCCGAGGGGCTACAGGGAGCTCATATGGGCGCGGGGGACGGCGGTCATGGATTTGCCTCGATGGAAGAAGCTCTACGCACCTTTATGGGAGCTTTCGGTGGCGGATTTGGAGGAGATGAGGCTGGATTTAGCTCATTTTTTGGAGGAGGAAGTAATTCTTCTACGGCGCAAGGCCGCAGGCAGGGGGCTAGCAAGAGGGTTAATATTAAAGTTTCTTTTATAGAAGCGGCGAAGGGTGTAGATAAAGAACTAGCTATTACTAACAATGTGAGCTGTAAGAGCTGCAGTGGAAGAGGCGCTGCTACAGCGGATGGCATTTCGACTTGCAGTCGCTGTCGAGGATCAGGACATGTAGTGGAACAGCGCGGCTTTTTCAGTATGTCGATGACGTGCCCTAATTGCGATGGAGAAGGAAAGGTAGTAAAAAATCCTTGTAAAGATTGTCAAGGAAATGGAACTGTGCGTGAAAAGCAGCACGTGAAGGTGCATATTCCAGCCGGGGTAGATAGTGGAATGCGTTTGAAGATGAGCGGATATGGCGATGCAGGAATGGGTGGGGGAACAGCCGGTGATTTGTATGTGTTTATCGATGTGGAGCCTCATGAACTATTTGAGCGCGAAAGCGATGATGTGATTTTCTCTCTTCCTCTTAGTTTTACGGAAGCGGCACTTGGATGCAAAAAAGATGTGCCTTCCGTACTGGGGCATACGTGCAGACTGACCATCCCTGAAGGCACGCAGAATGATGAAGTATTTCGCATCCGTAAAGAAGGTTTTCCGAATGTCCATGGTTCGGGTAGAGGGGATTTATTAGTGCGTATTTTTGTCGAAGTGCCTAGAAAGCTAAGTAAAGAACAAAAAGATCTTCTTGCTGCTTATTCAAAAATGGAAGGCCCAGCTAATTTACCAAAGCGTGAAAGCGTGTTGGATAAGATCAAGGGTTTATTTAAATAGGGATAATCGCTAAAATGAATTTATACCGAACGTGATTGAAAATTTGGTTTTTTGACAACGTCGGCTTTGCATCAAAATTTTTATCTTCACTCACGCCTTGCCAAAGGCAATGGTCGCTCGCTCCAGATAAAAATCAAGAGCCGCCTCCTTGTTAAAATTCCAATTCTTCAATTACTTTCGGCATACAAGATCGCTTGAAGCTTAAGCGATGCGTATAATGAGGATTAACAGGAGAAAAAATGATTAAAAAATTAATCTTTTTATGTTTGGGGATAGCTTCCTTACATGCTGGTGAACGCATGTACTTTGACATTAGTGAGTTAGATGTTTCTCATAATATGATGCTGCATCGTGGTGAGAACGTTTGGATTGAAGTTAAATCTATTCATACAGATGGTGGTGGCGTTTATGTGTGTGAAGATGATATTGTTAGTAATGCAAAGGGTTGGGAAAAACATTGGAAGTGCCCTTATTGTTACAGATGCTACCCAATGGGACAAGCTTGTAATAACCCTGATTGTCCATCAAAATATTAAATGGAGAAAATATGACAAAAGAAGTTGTGAAACATCGTAAAGATGATAAGAAAAAGCCTGCGCTCACTCCGAAAGAGCGTAAGGCTAAGAAGCAAGAGAAGAAGAAGTCTAAAGACGGGGCTTAGTAGATAGAAATATCCAAATAAAAAGCCCAAATAAAAAGCCCAAATAAAAAGGCATGGTCTGGCAAAACACCGGATCATGCTTTTTTACGTGCTTGAGCCCGATTCATGACTTACGTCCCCGTGCCCGAATTGAAAAAAGATGAGTATATTGATTAGACTTGTTTCCATGCTTTCAAGAACGGCTAAAATAACAGCTTAAATAAAAAATCGGGCACCGGCACGGGCACGTAAGTCATGAATCGGGCTATGTTGTTCTCTTCAAGAAATCAGCAACATCCTCACCTTCCAATCGATTTTGATTTTCATCTGAGGCATAACTAAAATGCTCTTTTACCCTAACACCATTTCGCCTTTCACTTCTCTCTTCAAAGCTCTTATTAAAGGTAGGGGGTAGCAGCATATAGTAATTTCCCATATCTAAAGTATAGCGCGCTTCATCCTGGCTAATTAAGAGCTCATGTAATTTTTCTCCTTCTCTAATTCCAACAAATTCTAAATCCAGCTCAGGAGCGACAGCTTTGGCTAATTCCACAATGCTGATCGTGGGGATTTTGGGGACAAAAATTTCAGCCCCTCTCATATTACCCACGCATTTTAAGACAAAATCAGCCGAATCATTTAGTTTAATCCAAAATCTTGTCATCTCTGGATGAGTGATCGGGAGTTTTTTAACTCCTTGAAGCACCATATTTTGCCAAGTGGGAACGATGCTGCCTCTGCTGCCTAATACGTTGCCATAACGTACAACAGAAAAAAGTGGGAAGCCTTTTTTGCCGACATAGCTATTGGCAGCAATGAAAAGTTTATCAGAGCAAAGCTTTGTTGCCCCGTACAAATTGGTGGGATTAACCGATTTATCTGTAGAGAGAGCAATTACTTTTTGTACACCGCAAGCGAGCGCATTTTCGATGACATTCATCGCCCCATGGACATTGGTCTGGATAAATTCGGTAGGATTGTACTCAGCTGCGGGCACTTGTTTAAGAGCTGCTGCATGGATGACAATATCGACTTCTCGAAAAGCTAAAGCAAGCCGCTTACTATCGCGTACATCGCCTAAAAAGTAGCGGATTTTTTCGTGGTTAAAAATAGGTTCACTTTGGCGCATCTCCCACTGTTTCCACTCATCCCGGCTAAAAACAATGACCTTTTCGCATAGATCGTTTTCCAGTAACTTTTTAACGGCTGCCCGGCCAAAGCTCCCTGTGGCACCTGTGATGAGAATGGTTTTGCCTTTAAGAGATGTGTCGTCTTGCATAGTTTTTCCGCTTTTACTTGTATTTTCTAGTTTTACTGTGTTATTGTCCAGTGTAGGGGTAATAACCTCCGTACAGGAATTTTTTTAAGCCGTGAGCCGCTCATGTTAAGAGTGTGCAGGGCAACGCCCTGAAATATAAAAGCCTAGGGCATCGCCCTAGGTAGCTTATAAAAAAAAATTCAGGCTGAAGGCCTGAGTTATGGTAAATATTAAACGTTCTCTATTTACTATAACTCAGGCCTTCAGCCTGTGATATAGCCTTCATTGCCACCTAGGGCGATGCCCTAGGCTTTTATATTTCAGGGCGTTGCCCTGTACAGAGTGTTAGTAACTTAAGTTACACATGGCGTAAAACTCAGGTTAAGAATGCAATTACCAGAAAAACTTCAAATTTATCAAGAAGCGGCCCAGGAGTTATTAAACCGCAATCTCATTAAGGAAATTGAATTTTCTTCCTCGACTTACCGCTTGCTTTTTGAAGAGGCACCAAAAGAAGATTCAAAAAATGTTTGGAGCTTTTTGCGCTTTAATGAAGCGTTAGAAATTGTCGATGCTTTTTGTGAATGCGATTGCGATGATGCCTGCGTGCATTTAGCTGCCTCTTATCTATTTATTTTCCAAAAACCCCCCTTTGCATTGCATGAGCACTATAATCAATCTGTATGGCAGCGTTTAGGTTTTCTTTATTTTGAAGAGTTTGGAGATCAAACTTATCAATTAAAAAAGAGAGGGGAGGGCTGTTTTGAAAAACGATCTTCTTCCGGGAAGCTTTTTTTTATGCTGGAGGCAAAAACAGAAGAATGCGCAGCCTTTGTTAATATGCTCATTGAAGAACGCAAAGAAGAGACAGAGAAAAATTCAATTAAATTTTCCGGACTTTCGGCTGTGGAACTCCAAGCCTGGAAGTTGCATATTCCTTCCCATTCTCTGCAATTTGAGCTCTCTTTTTGGGGGGATCTTTCCAAGTGGCTTTTTCTTTGTGATTGGAAAAAAGAGCTGAGCTTGCAATTGGAGGCGCGCTCTGAGGCGCTTCCTCATTTTTTATGGATAACAGCTCCCTTTTTTAGAGCGGGTTTTTATATTTCACCCAATCACTTGCCTTCATTGCTTTATCCCTTAGCTCGCTCCAGCTATTCTCTTCCTATTCATCTTCCTCCATCTGAGCCCATCGAATCTATTGTTTACCTGCCAGATAGTGCGCAAGTGCATTTATTAGGAAAAAAAGCAGAGCCACTTACACTTCCCCAACCCCTGCATCCTGAAAAGGCCATTGCAATAGAAGATTGGCTTTATGTAGCAGGAGAGGGGTTTTTTCCTACTAAAATGCGTGAATTAACGGCCGGAGTTTATTTAGAATCTGAGGAGATAGAACATTTTTTTAATCAAAATTTAGCGTTGGCGATGCGTTTGATGAAAGAAGAGGTGCATCCAGAACGCTTTAAACTTGTCGAAACGATAGAATTTGATTCTAATTGGAATTTATTGCTTAGCGCCCACCTATTCTCTTTAGGTGATTTGATGCAGCCTAATGCGCGTTTATTTGGGGAGTGGGCTTATCTTCCAGGTCATGGATTTTATCGTCTGGAAAGTCACCAATTTCAGAAGCCCAGCATGCTTATTCCCTCAGAAAACGTCTCTGCATTTGTGACAAAAAATAGGTCTTGGCTAAATACACAAGCAGGTTTTATGACCTACTTGCGCAATTTGGAATCTAATTTGGTTTATTTTATTGATGAAGAACATCATTTGCATTTTGAGCGCCGTTTGCTTTCTGATCAAAATGCTGTAAGTCGTGATTTTGGCTCCTGGATCTATGTAAAAGGCGAGGGATTCTATCAGAAAAAAGAAGCTCAGGTCCATCTCCCCATTCAAGCGGGCAAAACTATTTTGGCGCAGCGAGTGAGCGCCTTTATTGATGAGTATGAAGAGGAGCTTAGCTTTGTGCCCAAATTTTACACTTCTATTTCTGCTGTGAAAAAAACAGGGCTATCTTTGGGTTTAGATGCTCACGGCGGTATCTCTCTTGCAACTGATTATCTACTCTATTCTCACTTTAAAAAAGAACAGGTCATCTTTTATGGCCACTATGTCTATCTTAAAGGAGAAGGGTTTCATAAAATTCCTTTCAATCCCAAAATCCCTTCAGACATAAGAGGCAAGTCAAGTATTTACCCAGATCAATTAGAAAATTTTTATACGCAGCTCTATGAGCAAATTTCCCCATTTTTAACAAAAATAGATCCTAGGGTCAAGCCGGCAGCTTCTCTTAATTTAATGGTAGAGAAGCTTGAATGGGTTGAAAGAGGAGAAGCTGAAATTTCGTTAGTTTATACAGCAGAAAAGGGAAGCTGCAGCTTAAAATTTCTTTGCGAAGCGATTAAAAAGAAGCAGCGTTTTGTCTTTACGCAAGTCGGCGCTATCGATTTATCTCAAATAGAGTTTGATTTTCTGCACCATTTGGACTTGCATCGTTTTCTTAAAAATGGAGCACTGCATCTTTCGATGGTGGAATTGCTGAAATTAGCGGCGCTACAGCCTCTTTACAGTGCACATGAGGAGATCAAAGAACAGCTTTATGCGTTAACGCATTTTCAAACGCCTCTTCCTCCTAACATAGAGGGGATGCAATCTACTTTGCGTCCCTATCAGTTTGCTGGACTCCAATGGCTTTGGTTTCTTTATTGGAATCGTCTTTCAGGCTTGCTCTGTGATGACATGGGGCTGGGAAAGACCCATCAGGCTATGGGCCTTATGGCGGCTATTCTTAATCATGTTAAAGATAAACCGGTTCATTTTGTTGTGATCTGCCCCACCTCTGTCATTTACCACTGGCAGGATAAGTTGAGGATTTATTTCCCCAATATGCGCGTATGCGTCTATCATGGGATAGAACGTGAGATAGCAGATTTTAAACAAAATTACGATCTTCTTCTTACTTCTTATGGCATTTGGCGCAATGATTATTCCATTTTAGAGAGTGTTGAATTTGATTTGGCTATTTTTGATGAAATTCATATGGCAAAAAGCCATTCCAGCCGCCTGCACGCAAGTTTACACCGCGTGCATGCCGCAATGCGTTTAGGTTTAACGGGAACTCCGATTGAAAATGATCTATTAGAGCTCAAAGCTCTTTTTGATCTGGTTTTACCCTCCTACATGCCATCGGAAAAAGCCTTTCGGGAACAATTTATTAAGCCTATTGAGAAAAAAATGCAGACATCTGCTAAAGAGCTACTTTCTCGCTACATTAGGCCTTTTGTGCTGCGACGCACTAAAAAAGAGGTTTTAAATGACTTGCCGGAAAAAATTGAAGAGATTGCGCATTGCAGCTTAAGCCAGCAGCAAAAAGAATTATACAATGATCTTTTGCAATCTGATAAAAAGTTAATAGAAAGTGATTTAAAGCAGCCAAGTCGCATCGTTCCTTACATGCATATTTTTGCCATTCTTTCTAAATTGAAGCAGATCTGTAATCATCCTGCTTGTTATTTGAAAGATGTTAAAAATTACCGCGCTTATACTTCGGGAAAATGGGATCTTTTTGTTGAGTTGTTAAGCGAAGCAATAGAGGGCGGCCAAAAGGTGGTGATATTTTCTCAATACCTACACATGCTCGACATCATTCAGTGCTATTTAGAAGAAAATAGCATTGGGTATGCATCCATTCGAGGTGCAACAGTGCATAGAGGAGCAGAGAGGGAGCGTTTTGAACAAGACCCCGATTGCAAAGTGTTTGTGGCATCTTTACAGGCGGCAGGAGTGGGAATTGATTTAACGGCGGCATCTGTTGTCATTCACTATGATCGCTGGTGGAATGCGGCAAAAGAAGAACAGGCGACAGATCGCGTCCATCGGATAGGGCAAAAACGCGGTGTGCAGGTATTTAAAATGGTCACTTATGCCACTTTTGAAGAGCGCATTCATGAAATGATCCTACAAAAAGCGCAATTGATGAAAGAAGTGATAGGGGCAGATGAAAACGATGTGCTCAAACAGCTCACTCGGGAAGACCTCTTTTCGCTTCTGCGCGAAGTGCACTAGAAAAACAAGATAAACAGGAAAAGTTTTTAAGAGATGTAAATTAATTGATTAATGTTGTATAATAAAGTTAATTAATCAATAAAGTTTAAAGATGAATTGTAAAGTTTCGTTTTTTGAAAACATTAAGAATTCAATTTATTTGTTTCTTACATATGTTTTTAATAAAGACATAAAAAAATTAGATAAAACGATTCAGCAGATGACCAAAGATATATTCACCGAATTTAATATAGAAAAAAACGAATATTCTGAGAAAAAAATTAAAGTCTTGTTGATCCTAAAAACGGCAGTTAAACAGCTCCG
>CALBHK010000144.1 GCA_937894565.1 uncultured Chlamydiae bacterium | reverse complement strand
AGATAAAAATTTTGAGCAACCTCCTTGTCAAAACTCCAAATCTTCAATCACGTTCAGTATAAAAACAGGAAGAAAAAGAATGACAGGATGGGTAGGATCGTCCCTCCAAATGCTTTGGGGGCCTGCAGGATACAAGCGTAATATATGGTTAATTAAATTTTTAACTGTAAAAACGATATAACGATAAGAATGATGGAAGAAGAAAAGTGTTCTTTCATCCCGATAACAGATAAAGATAATCTATTGATATTCTTTTAAATTTTATCTATCCCTCTTATCGTTCTTATCGTTATATCGTTCTTATCGTTCTTATCGTTCTTATCGTTCTTATCGTTATATCGTTATATCGTTATATCGTTATATCGTTAGTTCATCAACCTTATTTCATTGTTTTTATCCTATCTATCCTGCCGGCCCCCAAAGTATTTGGGGAGCCGATCTTACCATCCTGCTTTTTCTTGCTTTCTCTGCGTTGTCTCAGCTTACTTTGCGGCTCTGCATTTGTTCCAATTAGTGCGGTTTTTCGCACTACAAGAAATTTCAATATCTTGATTCTCGATAACTTAATTTTTCTATCTTGCTATAGATTGAATTGAGAAATATCTGTTAAAGGCAGGATGATAGCCAGCATCACTATAAAAATAACTCCCCCCATAATGAGCAGCATAGCGGGTTGTATGAGAGTTAAAATTCTTGTTAAAGATTTTTCTAATTCAGTCTCGTACATATCGGCTACTTTTTCTAACATTTTACCAATCGATCCTGTCTCTTCTCCCACAGAAAGCATCCTTGAAAGCAATGGCGGAAAATAACGCGAGCGTCTAAGTTGCAGGCTTAGTCTACTTCCTTCCATGATTTTTTTTTCTGCTTGATGGATTTCTTCTTCTAAAATATCATTTTGCATCACGGGAGCGGCTAAGCGTAGTGTATCAATGAGCGGCACCCCTCCTTCTTGCAAGGTGGCAACTGTGCGAGCAAAACGGGCTGTACAGGCGTGGATGGTGAGCTCTTTAATAATAGGAAGGCTAAGTTTTATTTTATTAAGAAAATGTTTGCCTTTAGGGGTTTTGAGTTGAAGGTAAATGAGAGTAGTGGTTCCTATTAAAACTCCTAAAAGATAGGGCCAATAATTTCTTAAAAATTGGCTGCAATGAATCACAAAGGCAGTGAGACCATTAAGTTCTCTATCTACAAAAAGTTCCTCAATTTGCGGAATCACAAAACCAAAGAGGCCTATGATAATAGCAATGGAAAATAGACCCAGCACACTAGGATAGATAAGGGCGGTAGAAATTTGAGCTTTAATTTTAGCCTCTTTTTCCAAAAGCTGGTGCAAACGCAAGAGCATGAGATCTAAGGCTCCTGCAGATTCTGCCGCTGCAATCATGGAACGATAGAGGCGATTAAAGCTTCCCGGATATTGCTGCATGGCCTCTGAAAGAGATTTTCCTCGTTTAATTTGGTCTGCTAAGCCTATTAAGACACGGTGGTAGCTTTCCTGACGATTTTGCTCTTCCAGTGTGTTGAGGCTCTCAAAAAGCGGTAAGCCTGCATTGATGAGCTGAGAGAGCTGAAGAGTAAAAGTAAGAAGATTGGCTCCTTTTAAATCCAGTTTAGAAGAGATGTTTTTTTTAATCTCTAGCTTCATGACCATGAGCTCTCGTGCACGCAGAGTTTCTTTTGCTTCTGTTTCAGAAAGAGCTTCCAAGGTGCCCTGTCTGCGATTTCCACTCTTGTCTATAGCTTTAAATTGGTAGAGGGTCATTCTGTTTTCACTCCCCTACGGCACTTTTAATGACGCGTAAAACTTCTTTAACTGTGGTCAATCCTTCTATGACAAGATTTGCCCCGTGTTCGCGCAAAGTGAATAGTCCATGAGAGAGGGCCACTCTTCGCATGGCAATCGCATCGGCGCTTGTGACAATTTGCTGCTGGATGGCACTGCTGATCACCATCAATTCATAGATTCCATGGCGTCCCTTATATCCATATCCAAAACACATTTCGCACCCTTTTCCCCTATAGACAGTATTAGCTTTTAGCTCTTCCCTAGAAATTCCCAGTCTTTGGAGTTCTTCATCTGTCGGGCAGTAACCCTCTTTACAATGAGGGCAAATAGTACGTACAAGCCTTTGTGCCAGCACTCCTACAATGCAGGAAGAGAGAAGATAGGGTTCAATTCCCATATCCACAAGTCTTGTGATGGCAGAGGGGGCGTCATTTGTGTGCAGTGTGCTTAAAACTAAGTGTCCTGTTAAAGAAGCCTGGATAGCAATTTCTGCTGTTTCCGTATCCCTAATTTCTCCAATCATGACAACATCAGGATCTTGCCTTAAGATGTGGCGTAACCCGGCGGCAAAGGTTAGGCCGATTTTTGATTTGACTCCAATTTGAGCAATGCCTTTTAAATGGTATTCCACAGGGTCTTCTACAGTCATGATATTAATTTCTTCATTATATAAATCGCTTACAGCACTATAGAGTGTGGTGGTCTTTCCGCTTCCTGTAGGTCCTGTGACAAGAATAATACCTTCAGGGAGCTCAAGCAACTGTTTAAATTCTTTAAGCATTTTATCAGGCATGCCTATTTGAGAAAGTCCCAGCGTGATGTTGCCTTTATCTAAAATACGCAGAACAATACGCTCTCCTGCAGAAACCGGCACTGTGCTAATACGAAAATCAATCTCTTTGGCTCCCATGCGCAATTTAATGCGTCCGTCTTGTGGCAAGCGTCTCTCTGCAATATCTAATTTTGACATCACCTTGATGCGCGCGAGCAGTTGTTGAACATATTCAGGTGATGGGGTGTGACGTGTATGGAGCACGCCGTCGATGCGGTAGCGCACACGTAGGCCTTCTTCCATCGGTTCAAAATGAATATCCGAGGCCCCCTGTTGAATGGCCTCTTTAAGAATGAGATTTAAAAGACGGATGATAGGGGCGTTTATTTTAGAATCATCTAAAAGATCATAGATTTCTACTTCTCCCTCTCCCTCTTCTGTCCCTTCCAAGCTAAGTCCCGCTATCATTTCTGAAGCAGCGCCGCTCTCTTTATTATAGCATTCATTAATAGCTAATTGAATTTGTTCTTTTGAAGCGTAAACAGCTTTGACAGGTTTAGAAAGTAGAAAACGTAATTCTTGAAGAGGCTCTAAATTTAAGGGATTGCTAATAGCAACTAAAATAACCCCCTCCTCTTCAGATATGGGGAGGAGGTGGTGTTTTTTTACAAAGGGATAGGGTACTTTTTTATAATAAGCGGGAGTGAGGCGTAGGGTGCTGATATCGGTAAAAATAGGCAGACCATACTGTTTAGCTAAAATAGCATGAGCTTCCTCTGTGCCAAATGGCTGACCTATTTCGATTTCTTCTTCTATTTCAGTTTCTAAAGATTTTTCTTCGGGGGTGAGCTTTTTATAAAATTCTTTAAATTTCTCTAGAAGATGATTAAAATTCATAAGTCTCCCACTCTTGATCTTTCCAATCCTCCCCAACACATGGAACATACGTTTTAAAGCAGGGAGCCATAGGACGTCCTAGTAACATCTCCATAGAGCCACTAAGAAGGCGTTCTTTTTCATTTCTTCGAGCCTGCTGCAAGCAGTAGAGAAAATCGGGAATGTCTCCCGGACGGCGTATCATGTTCTCCTTTTTAATTTTTTCTAAGTCCTCACAGGGATCGTTGATGATTTTTGGAGTAATAAAAAGAAACATTTCTTTAGTGCGATCAGCAGTTGATGTATTGCTAAAGAATTTGCCTATTCCTGGAAGCTCTCCTAAAAAGGGAATTTTTTGAGAAGAATCTTGTAAATTCTGATCCCGAAGGCCGCCAATAATCACTGTTTGGCCATCTGCAATGGTGACTTCATTGATGATTTGACGGCGAGTAATGGGCGGCCTATCTGCAAAACTAGATCCAATGGTATCAAAACCAATCTCTGTTTTTAAGGTGACATAATTAATGGAATCCCCTTCTTGGCGATCTCCTCCCATATGAACAGTCGGGGTGATGATCATATTAATACCGTATTGAGCGCGAGTGAATGAGAGGCGGTTGACGTTATCTCCACCTTGAGGAATGATCTGAGTACCGTTGTTAATGGAAATTTCTTCCATGACCCTTAAAGTGACGGGAGTTTGGTTAAGCGCCAAAGCGGAAGGGTTAGAATTGATTTGCACATCATCACGAGTCAGTAAAAGTCTATAAATGGCATCAAAAGCAGGAATTCCATTTTTAGGACGTTGAATGGTAAAATCCAGAATACCGCTGATTGTATTGGCAATTAAACTGGTACCATCAAGGGTGGATCTAAGAGGGTTTTGAGAGTCTCTAAATTGAACAGATGTTTTATCCATTTGCGAGGCGGCGTCTCCCAAACGCAATAAATTCAATCCATAGCTCTTATTGTCGGTAATTTGTTTTTCTACCAAAAGAACTTCGATGTGGACCATTTTTTTAGGCACATCAAGGCGGGCAATGACTTCTTGCATTTGTTCTAAAAGATCTTTTTCTACTACTAAAACAATCGATCCCGATTTGGGGTCTACAATAAAATTGGGATGGTCTTGATTGCGGGCATGGTCTTCGTTGTTTCCTTCTTCTTTGTAGCCAATTGGTCTTGGATTGATGATGGGGTTGCCGCTTTCATAAAAAGGCTCATCATAGGAACGTAGCGAGTTAGAATTGGTCGTGTCTTGATTGTTTGTCACAATGTTGAGATCAATTTCTTTTCCGTTTCCAGGCTGTCCCTGAAGGACTGCTTGTTCAACTAGCATAGTGTAAATTTGAGAAAGAGTGTTAGCTAGTTCTTCTGGATCGGAATATTTAGCTGTATACCAGTGCACTACCTTTTCCTTTGGTCCGCTAATGCGATTTTCCACCTCTTTGACAAGCATTTCAGCTTTGTGAATTTCTTCTTTTGTGCCGATTAAAAAAAGAGCGTGTCCCAGCTCTTCTAAGACGATGATTTTTAAACTATTGGAATCGGATAGAGAGCCCGCGTTGTTTTTCTCTTTTGCAGAGGAGTTTTCTGGTATTTGATCAAATACGCTGTGAAGGATTTTTGCCATTTCTTGCGCTTTGATGCGACTAAGAGGCATCAGACGATGTTCTTTTCCGTTGGTATTCCCGGAAGCGAAGCTGTAGAGTTTTAAAAGTTCCTGAAGTTCGCTGCTTGTGGCAATAATTAGGATATCTCTTCCTAAAGCTTCAATTTTGGTAGACTTTTCGTTGATGAATTTAGAGAGAAAGAGAAGGGTGCGTCGTACATTGGAGGGATCGGGAGAAAGAATAAAGGCAATGCGTTCTTGAGGCGGATAAAATTCTAAATCACGAGGGTTATTAGTAATGATAGAGACTCTTGCCGCACTATTTTGAATGAGATAAAGTTCTTTAAGATAGGGATTGAGCTCTTTGATGCCGATGCCATTTTGTGTAAGAATAAGTTCAAGCATCTCATTCCAGGAAGACCTGGGAATGGGGATGTTGGAATTGATGCTGATTTTAATAGCGCCGACCTCTATTGGCATTAAATAGACAGAATCGGCTGTTCCATAGTCAATGATGAGCTGTTCAATGGTTGTATCGGGCTGTTGCCAAAGAGCATAGCGCTCGCTTTCTGTTCCTTTTTTAGCTGTATGCATCCACTCTTCATCAAGGGCTTTAAGCTGTATTTTTTTGGTTTTAATTTCTTGGATGAGTTGGATAAATGCATCGGTATGGCGCTCCTTGGGGCTCACCATTGCAACCTGTCTGTAGAGATGACTTAAGGATTGACTGAGTTCTGTGCGTTGTTGGTTGTAGTAATTTAAAAATTGAAGAGTTTCGGGTGCTAAATCGGCTCCTCCACCTGAGAGTCCACTCTTTTTTTCGGCAATTGTTTGCCCAAAAAGGCCAAAAGTATAAAGAGCTAAACAGAGTATGATTACTTTTTTCATTTAATTTAATATCCTTATCTCATTGTAGGGGGAAGTACAACTTCTCCCTCTATGATGGGTTTTTTATCAGGCTGTTTTTCTGTCTCTTTAACAGACTGGGGAGGGGATTTGGATTTGCTTCCCACTGCCGTTAAATTAAAGGTTTCTAAAGCAGAACGCGAAGGGTTAAAAAGCGTAGCTTTTAAAACATCTTCTTCGTCTTCTTCTTTGGAGGGGCCATCAAAAACGAAGAGAACTCCTGTTGATTTTCTATTTACATAGTTATCGATCTCTTCAGGTGTATTGAGTTTGATCCACTCTCCCTCTTTTTGCAATAGCCAATCGTGCGGGCGCAGGACGGTGCGCACCCCTTTTACTTCAAAAATATATTGAGTGCGAGTTCTTGAAGAGATAAATTGAAAGTCTTTTAAATATTGCTTTGGATTCCATGGCTCGCGAGATTTGAGCAAATTGATACTTACAGACTGCTCTCCCTCTAAATCCCAGAGTTCAAACAATAAGAGCCTATCTTCAATTTTTTTAAGCTGCATAATAGGGTAAGGGCGTGTTTGAGAAGAGGGTTCTGCAGCGATCCAACGATCATCTTTCCAAATAAGGATGTCATTTAATCCGATATATACCGAGTAGGGGGCATTTTCTTCTCCAAGATCTAACCGTTCTTTTTTGGCAATGGATGCAAATTCCTCTCCACCATGCCTTTCAATGAAGAGATCTCTCCCATACCAGCGCGCTCTTTGTCTGGCCAGCAAGGTGGCATCCACACGATATTTTCCAATTTCCCAGTTCGAAGGGCGTACAGCGCGTCTGGAACCCGGGATAGGGGGTAGGGTGAATCTGGCTAAAGCTGCTGGATCCTTGATCAGATGACCATTTTCATCGCTCATGCTCACGCGTATAAGAATAGCTTCTCCTTGCGGTTCTACTTCAAACCAAAGAGGAGTTGAGGTATTTCCCGGGCTAAAGATATATCTTGCAGGATTAAGCGTGCGATCAAACTTTAAATAAATTTTTTCTCCTGGTTTAACTGAAATACGATCGAGAGCATTGGCAATGCCTATAAAATAGGGCTTGGTTTCTGCTTCAGTATCAGGCCTTGCATTGGTGCCTAGAAATGTCAGTTTGTTGGTTAAGTCAGGTAGCTGCATTTTAGGAGGAAGAAAGTTTAATTTAAGAAGTTGCGAGCTGATTTTATCGTAAGCTGGCCTTGAGACTTCAAAGCGATTTTGAGGAGGGGGCCGCAATGTAGAGGGGGTTTCTGAAATGGGAATAGCAGATAGGGAAAAAAAACGAAAACAGACTCCTAATAAAAGGAGCAAGACGCTGAGCGCAAGAAGAGAGAGTGTGAGTGTTTGTAGTTGACGAGGGGTCACTAAGGCCTCATTAATAAATAGAGATTATCATAACACGAGAAGTGATAAAGCCAAAGAGGAAGAAAAAAATTGATTATAGAGGAAGTTTTACAACCCCCGCAAACGCTTTTTTGAGTTTTTGCCAAAATTTGACGTTTGACGTAATCCCCTTAATCTTAAGATTATCAAACGCCAACTTTTAACAAAATCATCAAAAAATCGTTTCGGCGCAAGTTTTGCAAATCCCTCTATAGGGGGAGTTTTGTGATTCCCTCTATAGAATTTAACTACTCCTTTTGGTAAATTTTACTCAGAATCTTTTCGAATGAAAATGCAGAAAGATGCGGATACCAAATGGCGAAAATCAAAAAATCTTACTGGTTTGTAAAAAAAGGTGCATCGAAATTTCTTTATGTACAAAATTTTCAATTTCGATTTTTTCAATTTCTTTTCTTTGTTTTTTTTACCGGGTGCCATTTGCTGTTAGGGTCTGATCAGGCTACACTTTCTATTAAAG
>CALBHK010000143.1 GCA_937894565.1 uncultured Chlamydiae bacterium | reverse complement strand
ATTTTTCTTTATACTGTCACTGAGGCAGGTTGGACATTTGATTTCTAGAGTTATTTGCATTTCTCTATTTTATCAAAATTCAACCTGCTTTTTTTTAGCATACTTTTTGATACACCACCAAAAAATGATGTGTTTTTTAAAGATTTTAAAACCAGTTTTATCGTTGCAGGCTTGGCTTTTACGATCTTTTTTGCGACTGCAATTTTCTGTGAATTAGCTGCTGGGGCAATATTTAAAATTGAGCCATCGCAAGCCCGAATTTCTTTATTCGTTGGGTTTTTCATGTTGGTTGGAGTGGGGTTCTTCCTTTTCTCCAAGAATAGGCTAGGCAATAAAGTCGGTGGGATTGTAGTAACAGCAATACTTTCAGCCGTTTTTCTTGGTCTGAAATTCTATTATTTTTAAAGGTTTAAAATGGAAAAATATGGCGTTGAAATCGTTGATCGCCCGAAGATTAGACCTACTAAAAAGCTTGATCTCACAGGAAAAGAGGGTGAAAAACTTATCAGATTACTGAAAAAAAAGATATTAATCCGCCATGAAAAAACCTTTAAACGGTTGAGTGATATGTAAATCTATTGGCTCTGATTTGTTTTTTATTTGATGAAATTAAAATTATGTAAGATGACTGAACGTTATAGAATATTAGCAATTGTTATATAATAATATATAATGGTTTTTAAATATGAACTCCTTTAGGGGTAATAAAATGTTAAATACTAACGAAAAAGTGAACCCTGCTGTTCTTGCTCTTGTTGAGCTTGGTAATGGTATTGGTGGTACTAAGGTTAGTGGCTCAACTCGTGAAGAAATTGGAAAAAATCTTCGCAAGGCTTTTCTAATGTCCAAGGAACGTTCAAAGAAGAATGTCGCAACCGCTTGATAACCCAGTTCAACGCCAAGAAATTTCAGAGGTCTTTTTACATGACCTCTTTTTTGAAATTAGTGAATCTATTGGATACACCTACGATATCGTAGAGGAATATTTTCAAGATATTGAGGCGCTAGTTGAATTATGGTCGAATCAAGGCTTTATTGAGATTTACACAGCAGATGCAGACCGACAATATGGTCGAGCAAAAGATACAAATTCAACTCCAAACTCCTCTCCTTGGTATACTGGTCTTTATCATGCACGTCTCTTAAAGACTGGAGAACATGATCCTTTAGTTGTTATCGTATTTGAAGAAGTTACGACTGATGGAGAAGCTAATACTGTTGCTAGCTTAAGATTTATGCTTGATCATGATGATATGTTTGGACCTAAAGACGATCGCCGGACGAAGTTTAATCCAGATGCGATGAGAGCCATTAGAAAAAGAATTGATGGATTTATTCAGCAAGGTACAAATCATGTCCCAGATAGGTCTCTTTGATATTACCCACATCAAATAGACTATGGCGGTTATCAAAATTAGCATTTCTAATTTAATCTAAAAATCGCGTGTGCGATAAGTGACTGTCAATATATTGTTAATTGTTTTTTCTCGTTTCTAAAAATCGCGTGTGCGATAAGTGACTCTAAAATTTTACGGTGTGAACCCCAATTTCTTCAAATGTGGCACTAACAATTTTTGTTTTTCTGGGTCTTTAAGCATGTCTTTGATTCGTGATGCTAGGGCTTCATAGCCTTCATTTCCGACTGCATACTTTCCAAGCTCAGGCAATTTTGAAAGTTGATTACCAAACATATTGATTTGAGAGTCGGACATTTTGAAGAACATATCTATTGTGTCTTTATCTCGCCCTTGTACTGTAATGGTTTTATGCTTAGTTTTTTCTCTGACTGTGAATTTGAAGCCAACAACGGAGCGCCCTTTTTTGATTGGCTCATAAGTTAAATCGATGTCAGTATGCTTATTGATTTCATCAATTGGGTCTTTAAGAACCCTCCGCTTTAAATTCCGTAGATCTCTATAAGATTCAGGTAGCCCAAATTCTATAAACATAGAATCAATAGTTAACTCAAAGTTACCTAATTTTTCGCTTTTTTTAGCTAAGTGATAAAAATCAATGGAATAGTCTTTCTTCAACTTTAAAACAACATCCTTTTTATAGCGAGTATATGGATTGTACTTGTCGAGAATTTTCAACATCATTAATACTACAGATGTGAATCTTAAGCTAACTCCTGCGTCTTCATAAGTCGCATCTATCACCCAGTTTGAATAGACTTTTTTCCCTTTTTCATTGGTATATGAAAAAGATCGATCAACTAATTTTTTAGATGCTATTTCGATCTGTTTATATGCTGAATTCACTTTGATACCGCATTCTTCTGCGAATTGCTGTGCTGATATGAGTATCGAATCTTGTTCAGTAGCATTAATGTTTCTGGCAACTGGAGAAGCCATTATTAAAATTCGTTTTTCATCAACAGACATGCTTTTAAAGCATTCAGTAACTCTGTTCTGAATAGCCATAGTGCTAACTGGATATGTCTTCTCTTTTTTATTCATTGGTTATTACCATATACCACAAATATTGATCATGATTTTTGTACCCTTAATAGCTAGGGGTACGGGTATTTACTTGTACCCTAATTGATATAATTAAGATATCTAAATCTAGGATTTTAACAATTAGGGTACAAATAAAAATTAGTACCCTAATTCATGCTATTTGTACCCTTTAATCATGCTATTTGTACCCTTTTAAGCGAAAAAATCATGCTATTTGTACCCTTTATCATGCTATTTGTACCCTTTTAGAGTCTGAAATACTTGCTACCAGAGGGCTGTAGAGGGGCGAAAAGCTTTTAAAAGCTTTTTAAAAGATTAAAAAGGAGATCAAAGGCAAAATCAAAGGCTATGGCACTCGCTTCGCTCGTGTCGTTTCAAGAGCAAAAGCAAAATCAAAAACATTGCTAATGTATTCGCTTCACTCATACTTTTTTAAAAGCAAAAGCTCCAAAGTTCGCACCCATTCGGGATGCTCTGTACTTACCGTTTGAAATCGAAAGGGAGTTTGTAATCAGAGAAAAGGTGTTCCTGAAATTTTAATGGTGTCTGTTCACTCGTAGACACTCGTTCGGTTTAAACCTGTCTGAATCAAAAAGTAAAAAACAAAGCGAACGGAGTGTGAGCGACATAAAAATAAATCGCTCATTCCCCCTCTGATTACTGTGTTTTGCTGAATTAGATTAGAAACCAAAATCGAAATCACTGTTCTGTTCTGGTTTGTTTTCAGGTTTTGGACTTGGCTGTGAAAAACCTTTCTCTGGAGCAGGGGCTGTTTTCTCTGTAATTAAACTTTTTATGTTTTCAAAAGTCGCCATGCATTTTTTATATGCCTGTCTTTGAGACTCGAAACGATCATTTTGTGGCTCTAAAATGACCTCGCATTCCAAATATTTGAGCATCGTTTCATCATTTTTAATGATCTTTTCAACTTTGTCATATTCGTAACTACTTAGATCACGCCATGCACTGGACGTATACTGCTTCAAGTTGTCTACCTTTTCAGCGAGACAGTCGATAAGGTCTAATTTGTTTTTGCTTCTAAATAACTCATCTTGTTTTTTAGAAAGTCTCTCATGGCGGATAATATAGTCTGGATAGTAATTGTCATACCTCAGGCTAAACTTTGATGCTAGTTGCGGTTTAATCCTAATATTTGCAATTAATTCAGCTATTTGTTTAATCTCTCGATCAATGTTATTAAGTCGCCAAGCATTGTTTCTAACTGCTGTAGTCGCTTGTCCTGAGTCCTCAAGTCTTCGTCTATACTGATTGATACTTTGAGTTGTGAGAGCTTCAAGAGAGCTTGTTCTAGATCTGACTGTTGAGCTGTAATTTTCTGTCGAATAGGTCTGAGTTCTGTGCCCACCATACTGTTCACAATATTGCTTAAGTTCAGACTGTTTAAGGCTTGTGTTAAGTGCGTTTGTAATTGGCTCATTAAGTTGCTTTGAAAGTTTTGTTGTAAGTCCTGCGAAAAACTGCCCTGTTCGATTTTGGATAACTCGCCTTTGAGTGCCGAGATCAAGACTTGTTGTGCCTGTTTCTCCGACTGCAAGAGGCTGATTTTTTCCTGTAATTTCTGCTCTACTTCGCTGTAGCCGGTCAAGATGGTCTTTAATGAATCGACTTGTTGACTCAAAACCTTGTTTTCCTCCACTAATAAGCTGTTTTGTTGCATCAATAAGTTGTTTTGCTCTGTCAAATAATGGTCGATTTCGGTTTGCATGGTTTATCTTCGCTGTAGATTGTTCAAATAGTTGATTTGGTTTTTGATCGTTTGTGAGTTCTGTTGAATCATCTGGTTTTGTGCTTTGATTGTTTTTAGGTTTGTATTGGCTTGATAGCCTAGATATAAACTCATTAAAAAAATCAACACTGTAAATATCATCATTCCCAGTAGTGCATGGAATGCTCTCTGACTGCTCAATTTTTCTGTCAAAAGGTTTTGGAACTGGCTGTTTATGTTCTTGCTTTGGCTCGCTACGACTTGCCCGACTTGGGTTTGAATAGACTTCTCTAGACTCGGTTGGTCGATCTGGATGCTCAGTAACAGGTGGTTTATGGTCGCTTGTAAGTCTTGAAGTGAGACTGAGAACGAATCTATGCTCGAGTTCACCTTTGATATTTCCGATATATTTATACTCGCTAGCTGAGTCGACAATGCGTCTATTTGCGCCTTGTAGCTCGCTATCGCCTCTTTTATAGCTTGGGGTGATAGATTGCCTATTTCGGTCAATATCGAGCTTAGATGCGATTTGAGGGCCATTGTCGTCCGATGTACTTGCTGTAAAAGCATGCTGTTTTGAGTGATAGGCTCCTCGCTTTGCTCGATAGTCATCTCGAATGCTTTGAGCGTCTCGGATAGCCTGTGCAAGCTCGTTTGCAGTTGGTCGGCTTTCTGCTTCTGCTCTGAGACGCTCTGAATAAAGTCCAATTTCGAATTGTTCATGATAAAAATCGCCTGAAAGTCTATGTTTTTTGCCATTATTGAGAGTGACAGTTACGGTTTGTTGTGCTCGGACTGATGCAACACCTTCCAGTTGCTCGATACAACTCACAATTTCGGCTCTATTTTTTACTGTTTGTGTTTTTAAAAGAGTTTTGACGTAATTATCTATTACCTTACAAAACTGTGATTTTGTTAGGTTTGTGAGATCTTGCTCATTAAGAATTTTTTTTGCTTGGGCGTTCAGCTTGGCAATGTGATTCGGCTCTTGTGTGGTCTGCATTAAAAGCAAGTCATCAGGACGTGACCATTGATATTTTGTGTTGAAGTAGTCCCTCAGCGAGTCAAAATGCTTTTCATGACCAGGGGGCGCAATATTCAGTGATTTTCCGCTTTGTATATCAAGGCGTGGTGCTAGAACGTGGATGTGCTTTGAGCCATCATCATCTATGTGTAGCACTGCGAAAAGGTGGTACTGCGAGGGATCTAGTCCCGAAAATGCATGTTTTTCAAAGTCGTCTAAGACTTCTTTGATCTGCTCGTCTGTCGGTGCGTCGTCTTTTGACCATGCAATCACGCCACTGGTGTACTTCCATAAGTGAGGGCTTGAGTCACAAATGGCGTTGAACGTTGTTGCATCCCCTTTTAAAACTTCGATGCCTGCACGGACGTTGCCTAGGTGGTCTAGTTTGTCGAGTAAGTATGCAGATGCTTTTGCAGGGCTACCCTTTCCGTGGTCGAGGAATTTAATATGCACTTTCGTCCTGCTCCGCTAGTTGGATTGAAGACAATTGTTTTTTAAGCCTTTCAGTGCTTTGTCTGCTGATTTTAGGAAGCGCAGGGAATACTTGTTCTAACTCGGTTTGAATGCTTTTTAAAACTAAAAAAATACTGAAAATATCTAACTTGCGTTGCTCTTGAGGATTAGCATTTTTAATGATGTTTAAGGCTCGGGCTATCTGATTCAAGTTGTTGCCGATT
>CALBHK010000142.1 GCA_937894565.1 uncultured Chlamydiae bacterium | reverse complement strand
TGCGCTTTTTTATCTCACTGAGAATCAAAATATTACATTTTTCTAACCAGGGAAGGACGGAATGTCGGTTGAATATCTACAAATTTTTTCCAAAGAGGGTGTTTTGAAAATATTAATACTTTTGATCGGAATCATCATCTTTACCAGGATAGCATTCAAAATGATGGGCGGTGCTGAACAACCGGATTATAATCTAATTAAGTCAAAAGGAAACATTGAAATTCGCGATTATCTCCCCATGATTCTGGCTGAAGTTGAGGTTTTCGGTGAAAGAAGACCGGCGATTAGAGAGGGTTTTAAAATCCTTGCAGATTACATCTTTGGGAACAATACATCCCAGATAAAAATGAAAATGACTGCACCTGTCACAAATGAATTTAGCGAAAAAATGGCAATGACTGCTCCCGTGATACAGGAAGAGCATCTAGGCAAGTGGAAAATCAGATTCATCATGCCAAAAAAATACAACTTAGAAACACTTCCAAAACCAAACTCTAAAGACGTCATTTTAATTCCATTTCCCGCTAAACGCTTTGCCGTTATTCGATTTTCTGGTCTTGCGGATGAAGAAAATATTAAGCAGCACACAAAAGAGCTTGAAGCGTATATTTTAGCTGAAAACTTAAAGCCTATTGGTAAAACTGTTTTAGCCTTTTACAACCCCCCTTGGACACTCCCTTTTTTACGCCGTAATGAAGTGATGCTAGAGATAGGGATTGATCGATGACAAAGATTTTGGTTACAGGAGCTAATGGATTTGTAGGAAAAAGACTCATCCTATATCTCTTAAATCAAGGTCATGAAATTTATGCTTTATGCCGTATTAAAGGGGCGAAAATTTTTGATGACGATAAGCCAAATCTTCACTATATTTGGGGAGATTTAAGAAATTCTGAAACTTTAATTGATTTCCCACAAGATATTGAAGCTGCTTATTATCTTGTCCACTCTATGGCAGAAATAGTTGGCAACTTAGTAGAGACTGAAATTGAAGTCGTCAAACAGTTTTTAAAGGGGATAAAAAACTCCCCTATTAAGCAACTTATCTATTTAGGGGGGATTATTAATGATGAAAAAAAACTATCCCCTCACCTTCAATCGCGACTATTAGTTGAAAACGCTCTAAAGCAAAGCGGTATTCCTTGCACCGTTTTACGTGCAAGTATCATCATTGGGGCGGGAAGTGCATCTTTTGAAATCATTAGAGATTTATGCGAAAAACTCCCTATCATGATCGCTCCAAAGTGGGTTAACTCTCTATGTCAACCCATAGCAATTGGGGATGTGCTTTTTTATCTTTCTAGCGTGCTTCTCAATGAAAAATGTTTTAATGAAACTTTTGATATTGGGGGGCCAGAAGCTCTCACATTTAAAGAGGTGATGCTGCAATATGCAAAATTCCGAAATCTAAAGAGATGGATCATTAATGTTCCCGTTTTAACTCCGCGTATATCCAGCTATTGGTTAGTTTTTATTACCTCTGTGCGTTATTCGCTTTGCTCTTATTTAGTTGAAAGCATGAAAACAAACACTGTTGTTCAATTGAACCAAATACAAAAAATCATTCCTCACGTTTGCTTGACATATGCTCAAGCCCTAGAACTAGCCTTTCAAAAAATCTCGCAAAATGAGGTAATTTCCAGTTGGATGGATTCATGGGAAATACTTGGAGATGACCCAAACATTGAAAATTATGTCCAAGTTCCTAATGAGGGGTGTTTAAAGGATAAAAGAAAAGTTTTGATTAAAGATTCGAAAGCAGCTGCTATCGAACGGATTTGGCGCATTGGTGGGAGTAATGGTTATTATGCTATGAATTGGGCTTGGCATTTAAGAGGTTTAATGGATCAAATGATTGGGGGGGTCGGATTGAATAGGGGTAGGCGGCACCCTTCTGAAATCCAAGCAGGAGATTCTATTGATTTTTGGAGGGTGATTCTTGCTGATAAAGAAAATGGTCATCTTATTCTTTTTGCAGGAATGAAAGTACCTGGAGAAGCTTGGCTTCAGTTTAATTTTGAAAAACAGAATCAGGATTTGTTTCTTGTTCAAACAGCGACATTTCGACCTAAAGGTATTTTAGGACGCCTCTATTGGTATGCTCTTATCCCTTTTCATTTCTTTATCTTTCAAAAAATGGCAAAAGCTTTAGCTGGAGAAATCTCTTAAATGATGATGAAATTGTCAATTCTTAATAGCCTCTGCTACACAGCCGGTTGGTTTTGGTGTGTTCTTTTTGGTATTCATGGCCAATCTATTTTAGCATTCATTGGGGCTCTTGTTTTAATTTTATTTCAGCTATATTGGACTAAAATAAAAAATATCAGCTTGTACATTCAAGACGTCATCTTAATTGGGTTTTCCATCCCTTTAGGATTGCTTTTGGAAATGTTTTTTATTCAAACAAACATGATCCATTATGTCGATACCAATAGAATGATCCCCCCGATTTGGATTATTTGTCTTTACCCCCTCTTTTCTCTTTTAGTTAATCACTCTTTAAAAATAATCAAAAAAAGCTATTTAGCATCTTTTCTATTGGGATTTATAGGGGCTCCCTTGAATTATAGGGCGGGTGTTTCTCTTGGAGGAGTCACTTTTGGATATCCCTTGACCCAAACCTGGATCATGATTGGAATTTGCTGGGGCCTACTACTTTGCCTGTTGAGTAAAATCGCGAATAGCATTGAAAAAGCCACAGAGCAAACTTTGGAAGATTGTGATGCAAAAATCAAATTAGAGCTGCTATATGATGGTGAATGCCCTCTTTGCAAACGAGAAATTTGCATGCTTCAAAAAAAGAGCAATCAAACAAAAATAACGTTTACCGACATCTCCTCAAAAGATTTTTCTCCGTTTGAACATAAAAACATTGACTATGAAACCGCAATGTCCCAAATTCACGCTATAGACGATCAAGGGAATCTTTTAGTGGGGGTAGGCGCTTTTGCGGCTACTTACGCACGTTGCGGGCTTTTAGTCACCTCAACTTTGCTACGTATCCCTTTTATAAAGTGTCTTGCTGAACCACTTTATATACTATTTGCAAAAAAACGTCTTTGGATTACAGGTAGAATGAATGCCAAATCAAAAAATAAGTGAGAGTCAAATAAAACAAAAACAGTTATGGATTTCGTTCGTTGTCTTTATCTTTCTTTGCTTGACTGTGGAGATTATTGGAGGTTTATGGACAAGAGAAAGTGTTTCAACATGGTATCCCACATTAGTTAAACCTTTTTGGACGCCACCTGATTGGATATTCGGTCCTGTCTGGTCATGTCTCTATATTACGATAGCCGTTGCTGGCTATTTGATCTACCGCGCTCCCTCTTCGCATGAGCGTAGTGTTGCTTTAATCCTTTACGGTTGTCAGCTTGGCCTGAATTTTATCTGGTCGTTTCTTTTTTTCTCCTTACGCAACCCTACCTTAGGATTGATTGATATCGTTTTGCTCTGTTTATTCATTAGCTTAACGATCATCAAAGCTTGGACAGTGCGCGCTTTAGCCAGTCTTGTGTTGATTCCCTACTTGCTATGGGTTATGTATGCGACATCACTCAATGCTGGAATCTGGGTGCTCAACAAATAAACGCCAAAAATCTACCAAAAATAACGCATCGTAAATGTTGAGATTAAACTAACAGCTCCAGTTAAGCAGCCTCCCCAGGCAATATCTACGATAGTGACAACCCAAGGCCAATTTTTAAGTGTGGCTTGATTGGTTAGATCATAGGTTCCATAACACACCATTCCAAACAGTATTCCCAAAAGCAAAACCTCAAAATACCCTGTACTGTTTTTTAATGCGGGTAAGACAACAAATACACTAAGAGCTATTCCATAAAGAATATAAAAAATAATAGCTGGCCAAATTGCCATTGAGTCCCTAAAGAGGTGCCCAACATTTGGAAGGTAAAAACGCTTGATCATGATCCCTAGCCATAACCCATCCATAAGAGTCATCGAAATCATAACGATTAAGAAAGAAAAAAAGGCTAATTTCATCGCTGTCCTTATATTTTAAAAGCTCATTTTAGAATGAGACTTCTTTTTAAATTCAAACTTAATCTTAACAGAAACCCATTTTTAAGATTATGCCAATTCTATACTCCTCCCAGTTGAAGGCTGGAAAATTTGATCTGGGCATGCTATTATACGTGTCGTATTTATGAACCTAGGAGAGATCGTCCTATGAATGATTCCACAATAGAATTTGTTAATGAGCTCCCTGCAGATGTAGAAAAAAACATGGAAAAAAATTTTGTAGAATACGAAAAATCCCATGGGATTGACGTAAATTATAAAAAATTTTCAATCATCATCAAAGATAGTAGTGGCCAACCAATGGGTGCTGTTAATGCCTACACAGCATTTGCTGAAATCTATGTGGATGATATTTGGATAGATAAACCTTTTCGTGACCGAGGTTACGGAAGAAAACTGCTTCAGGAGCTAGAAAATCATTTTAAGGGCAAAGGGTTCAATAATATCAACCTAGTAACAAGCGCATTTCAGGCACCGGAATTTTACAAAAAATGTGGTTTTACAGTTGAATTCGTTAGGAAAAACATAAAAAACCCAAAGCTAACTAAAACTTTTTTTGTAAAATATTTTGAAGATGAGATTCAAGCGCAGGGTATAATTAAAATTAACTAACTAAGGATCCCATGATATTTAAACGACCCCCCAGTCTAAAAGCAGGTAATAAAGTAGCAATCATCTCTCCTTCTTCAGGATTGCCTCATCTATTCCCCTGGGTATATGAACAAGGATTAGATCGCATTAAGGAAGTTTTTGAATTGGATCCTATAGAATTTCCCACTGCCCGACAAAACCCTGAATACTTATCTGAAAATCCACAAGCACGCGCAGACGATATCAATGCAGCTTTTAGCGATCCTTCGATCAAAGCAATCATCGCAACAATTGGTGGGAACGATCAGATTCGCGTTCTTCCCTATCTAAATAAAGAGTTGATCTCTGCAAACCCAAAAATATTTATGGGATATAGCGATTGCACTAACCTGCACCTTTTTCTTTGGAATTTAGGCATTGTATCTTACTACGGAGGCGCAGTCATGACCCAGTTTGCCATGGGTGGAGGAATGCAGGAATATACCACCCATTGGATAAAAAAAGCTCTTTTTCATCCACCGATCGGTGAAGTATTTCCAGCGCCTGAATGGAGTGATGCCGACTTAGATTGGAGCGATCCGCAAAATTTAAATAAGAAACGTCCTATGTATTCTAGCGATGGATGGCAATGGCATAATAATCAAGACTACGTTATTCAAGGAAGGCTTTGGGGTGGATGTTTGGAAGTTCTTGACTTGCATTTATCAGTTAACCGTTATTTACCTAATTTCAATCAAATAGATGATATGATCCTTTTTTTAGAAACATCAGAAGAAATGCCCTCTGAAGGATTCGTCTACCGCTTTTTTGCTGCTTTAGCTGAATTAGGAATATTAAAAAAATTCAAAGCAATTCTAATGGCCTATCCAAAAGCCCAATTTTGCGATAATCAACCACCTGAAGGAAGAGAAGCGTTCATTATCAATCAAAAAAATGCTGTAAAAAATGCTCTGAAGGATTATTGCTCCACTATTCCAGTGGTATTCAACATGAATTTTGGACACACCGACCCTCAAATGATTATTCCCAATGGAGGAATGGTGTCGATTGATTTCAAACAAAAAACGATTAGCTTCGATTAACCCTAATTCAACCTCTCCTTAATCAACACCTCCACCACGCTTGGATCAGCCAGCGTACTTATATCCCCTAAATGTTCCAAATCATTTTCAACAATTTTTCGTAAAATTCGTCGCATGATTTTCCCCGAACGGGTTTTTGGTAATTGGACAGCCCATTGTAAAAAATCGATAGTGGCAATAGCACTTAAATGATGGCGTACATGTTGAATGAGCTCATCGCGCAAAGCAGAAGTTGCTTCCACCCCATTTTTCAACGTCACAAACGCATAAATGCCCTGCCCTTTTATCGCATGAGGAACGCCAATCACAGCCGATTCAGCAACGCTTGCATGCGCTACCAGCACACTTTCTATTTCTGCTGTTCCCAACCGATGGCCCGCCACATTGATCACATCATCCACGCGGCCCGTAATCCAGTAATAACCATCCTTATCACGTCTACACCCATCACCGGTAAAATATAAACCTTCATAATGGCTAAAATAAACAAGCTCAAAACTCTTATGATCTTTGTAAATAGTCTGTGCTTGACCTGGCCATGAATCAGCTAAACATAAATACCCCTTGCATTCCCCTTCTAAAGGTTCTCCTTTCTCATTCACAACAATGGGTTGAATGCCAAACAAGGGCAAAGTCACAGAGCCTGGTTTTAAAGGGGTAATACCCGCAATCGCACTGATTAAAATCCCCCCCGTTTCTGTTTGCCACCAGGTATCTACAATAGGGCAACGCTCCTCGCCTACTGTTTTATAATACCAAAGCCAAGCGGCTGGATTGATAGGCTCCCCCACCACCCCTAATAAGCGTAAACTGCGGCGTGATGTTTGTTGCACCGGCTTTTCACCGTGTTGCATTAAACTGCGGATGGCTGTTGGAGAGGTATAATAAACAGAAACCTTGTGTTTATCTATAATTTCCCAATGCCGTGAGGGTGTAGGCCAAAGCGGCATGCCTTCAAATAGGACGGTAGTGGCTCCATTGGCAAGGGGGCCATAAATGCTATAGGAATGACCGGTGATCCACCCGATATCAGCCGTGCACCAATAAATATCATCCTCTTTATAATCAAATACATGCTGATGCGTGAATGCCGCATATACTAAATAACCACCTGTACCGTGTAAAACACCCTTAGGTTTACCTGTAGAACCTGACGTATAAAGTATAAATAATGGATCTTCAGCATCCATTGCTTGCGCAGAACAAGTAGAGGGCGCGCTCTCTCTTGCTTTTTTATAGGAAACATCACGATCATCCTGCCAATGAACTTTAGCGCCCGTATGTTCGATCACTAAAACTTTTTTAACCATTGGGCATTGTTTCAAAGCCTCATCACAATTTGCTTTCAATGGAAATACCTTACCGCCACGACGCGCTTCATCTGCCGTAATTAAAAGGCTACTCTCACAATCCTGTATTCGACCAGCCAAAGCATCTGGGGAAAATCCTGCAAAAACGACAGAGTGGATAGCTCCCAGACGCGCACAAGCTAACATAGCAAACACTGCTTCAGGGATCATCGGTAGATAAATTGTGACTCTATCGCCTTTTTTCACACCGCAAGATTTTAATATATTAGCCATCTTGCACACTTCATCATGCAACTCCTGATAGGTGATATAACGGGTTGCATCACTTGGATCATCGCCTTCCCAAATAATAGCAGTTTTAGAAGCGCGAGCGGGCAAATGACGGTCCACGCAATTTAAACAGGCATTTAATTTTCCACCTAAAAACCAACGAATATGGACAGGCTTATGAAACGAACAGTCCTTGACCTGATGCCACGGTGCCATCCAGTCCAGACGGTGCGCTTGCTCCCCCCAAAATGATTCCGAATTTTGTAGGGCTACTTGCATTAAATGCTGATATTTTTCTCTCTCACACCCAGATGCCGCTCCAAATTCTTCTTTGACCGGGAAAAGTTCATCCATGAAAGTCTGCACTCCTTTTTTATCATATGTATGATAGCTCAACGCTGCAAATACGAACAGATCTTATTGGCAGGATTCGCAAATCGTTCCATTGCGCATCGCCTCCAAAGAGCAGGCTGATAGACTTGGTTGTAAATCAATTTCAACCTTTTTCCGATCGCGATTGCCCGAATCGATAGAAGATTTATTGATCGTGCGCAGATAATAAGTCGTTTTAAGTCCTCTTTCCCAAGCTTCTCGATACATAAAGGATGCTTTTCGTGCATCATTTTCAGCAAGAAACAGATTGACTGATTGGGATTGATCTATCCATTTTTGGCGCACAGCTGCACACTGAAGCAACCAGGTAGGTTCAATTTCAAAAGCGGTTTTATAACGAAGCTTTACTTCATTCGGCACACGATCAATTGCCTGAATAGAGCCGTCAAAGTATTTTAGATCTGAGAGCATTTCTTGATCCCAAATCCCCAGCTCCATTAATTCCTTCACTAAATAATCATTAGTGCGCACAAATTCTCCGGAAAGATTAGACTTTGTGTGAATATGCTTATAGCTGGGCTCTACACAAGGTGTACAACCCATAATATTCGAAATTGTGGCAGTGGGGGCTATTGCAAGGCAATTTGAATTACGCATACCTTGAGACTGAATTTTTTCACGCAAGCCATTCCAATCCAAACGGCTCTTTCGATCCACTTGTAAAACACCTCCGCGCTCTTGCTCCAATAATATTAAAGTATCAAGCGGAAGCAATCCGTGGTCCCACTTTGAACCAACAAATGTAGAGTAACGTCCCCGCTCCTGAGCCAAATCAGAAGAGGCAGAATAAGCATAAAAAGCAATAGCTTCTATGATCTCGTCGTTGAATTCAACAGCTTCAAAAGAATCAAATGGAACACGACGCATATAAAGAGCGTCTTGCATTCCCATCACTCCAAGCCCAACAGGTCGATGTCTACTATTGGCTAACTTTGCAGCCTCTTCCGGGTAATAATTGATATCGATGACATTGTCCAACATTCTCATGACTACTTGAATAGTGGATTTCAATTTTGCATGATCAATAGATCCATCCGCATGCAAGTGACTGGGGATATTAATAGAGGCAAGATTGCATACGGCAACTTCCTCTCTACTAGTGTTAAGTGTAATTTCTGTGCATAAATTAGAACTATGGATCACTCCGACATGATCTTGAGGGGAACGGATATTACATGGGTCCTTAAAAGTAATCCAAGGATGTCCTGTTTCAAAAATGGATCCAATCATTTTCTTCCAAAGAGCAAGAACGCGAATTTTACCACCATAAATTTTTCCTTCACTTGCAATAGTTTCATACTGAAGGTATCTTTCTTCAAATTTGCTCCCATACAGTTCATGAAGATCCGGAGTTTCATCAGAACGAAACAATGACCATGTGGCATCCTTTGGGAGGCGACTTTCCGAGATATCTTTAAGTCGTTTCATGAATAGATCAGGAATCCAAAGAGCTGTATTCATATTATGAGTACGGCGACGCTCATCTCCTGTTTCCTTCCTTAGATCAAGAAAATCCTCAATATCTGAATGCCAGAGCTCAATATAGCTGCATAGAGCTCCAGGCCGTTTGCCTCCTTGATTGACTGCAACACAAATATCATTAGCAACTTTAAGAAATGGAATCACACCCGATGATTCTCCATTTGTTCCATGAATGTGGGCGCCGCAACCACGCACAGGAGTCCAAGAACAGCCGAGTCCACCAGCCCACTTTGATAGGGAAGAGAAGCGTGTCCATGTTTGAGAAATTTCTTCTATTGAATCCCCGCAATAGAGAAGATAGCAGCTGGAAAGCTGAGGTCGACGTGTTCCTGAATTAAAAAGTGTAGGTGTGGAAGAACAAGCAAGTTTATTCTGATAGATACGAAAAAACTCTTTTGCACGCATCTCTTTTTCAGGCTCTAGCAAAGATAGTCCCATCGCTACACGCATCCAAAAGATTTGAGGAGATTCAAGACGACGACGGCCGTTTTCATCTTTAATGCAAATTAAATAACGATCATAAAGATTCTGGATGCCAATAAAATCAAACTGAAGATCGGCATAGGGATCAATGGTTTCAGCCAACTCTTCGAGGTTAAATTCGCCCAAACGTGGATCCAAACGTTCTTGTTCAATAGCCAATGGAATATACTTCAAAAATGCTTTGCGGTGTGCATTTTTCAATTGATCGATACCATCGCTTATTTTCCAGGGTAATGTTTCTTCGTAAATGTAGGTAAGCAGAATACGTCCTGCAAAAAAACGGCTATCGGCATCCACATCAAGAAGATTTTTTGCATTAAGAATAATCGTTTCCTGCTGTTCTTTATGGCTCAGAGAAGATGAAACGCTATGAATCAATCGAACAATCAACTCCTTATCAGAAAGGGTAAGGTTCAATCCGATCCGGGCAAAGGAAATGCGCAACCGCAAATCCTGCATAAAACCTGAAGAAATATATTCAAACGAATCGCCTTCCTGGACAGCTATTTGAGCCTCCATTTCCCGCAGAGCTGCACGCCGTGCTCGATGTTTCCCATAAGCTAACGCAACTTTTCCATAATTTAACTCAATCAAAAAATTTTCGACCATGTCCTGTAATTGTTCGATATGAATAAAACGAGAACGTTCATTTTTTACATAGGCTTCTATATGCATCTGAATGAGTTTGCCCACAGGTTCGTGCCCTAATTCAGCACACGCGCCATTCACTGCCTTTTCAATTTTAGTGCCATTCCATGAGACTACTCGGGATTTATTCGATTTCGTATGCGGTAAATCACGTCGAATAATTTTTGGAAATTCGACTAAAAAAGTCGAACAAAGTTTTTCTAATGTGATGACTTCATTGCTCATAATTATTCCTTGGGTTAAATAAGATCATCTTCATTCGTATTTTTCATGCTACCGCTCATCTGATACTCAGTGACCCGAGTCTCAAAAAAGTTTTTCTCTTTTTGAAGAAAGATAACCTCGTCAAGCCAAAGAAAAGGGTTCATTTTAATGTTAGAAAGGCGTGGCAGTCCAAGGCTCTCCAGGCGGCGATCTGCATTGTAATCGACAAACTCAAGAAAATCTTTTTGTGTCATACCCACAGTGTTTTCCGGTAAACAATCGAGAACAAATTCCTTCTCCAATTCAACCCCCTCACGCATAAACTGGACAAGTTCGTAACGGAACTCATCGGTCCATATGTCGGGATTTTCTTCGATCAGCTTTTCAAGAATGTAACGTCCCAAGGCAATATGATTGGTTTCATCACGCAAAGTGTATTGAAACATCTGCCCGATACCTGTCATCTTATTTTGACGGTGCAGAGAAAGGATCATTGCAAAAAGCGCATAAAATTGTGTGCCTTCCATCACTTGTGTAATGCCAAAGAGCGCCTTTGCAAATTTCTGTTTATTTTCTGTTATGGTAAGATCTATGCCCATTTTCAATTCAGGCATATGGCGTGTAATGTATTCGTTTTTCTTTCGGATTGAAGGTATATCCTCAAATTTTGCGGTCACTTCATCCAGATCGATATTGAGACTACTAATGATATGAAGCAAAGAATCCATATGAATAGATTCCTCAGCGATTTGTCGAAGCGAGGCATGTTTAAGTTCTGCTGCCGTAAGATTATCTTCTATCACATGCAATACACTATCGCCAACAATCCCTTCGGCAGCAGAGAAATAACCCACTCCCATTTCAATAATCCAACGTTCGCGAGCGTTCAATTTATTGGAATTCCATTGAGCACAATCCTTAGTCATATCAATGACATCAGGCTCCCAATGATTGGCTTTCATTTGCTTATAGATGCGGTAAGCTTCGTGATACTTAAGAGGCAGAACGTTAAGCTCTGCGCTACGGGTCCCATTAATGACCCTCTTACCAGCAAGACGCGCTCTTGCTTTCTCTTTATCCAGGCGAAAAGTACGATTTAAAAACGTATAAATAACGTAGCGACCCTCTTCTTTTTCAGAAAACTGATCTAGAATTTCCATAATGATGACTCCTACTAACGCATGCCAGTGCTTAAGTTTTTGTCATTAGGAAAATAAGAAAACCTTCCTAATCCCTAATGCAAGGACATGGAAGGCAACAGATCAGTTGAACTGAAGGCAACTTCTTAGTCCCATCTTCCTTTCTTTGGCGAGAAAGTAGCCCCAAACACATATTTGAGGACTTGATGAGAGTAAAAAAGCAGGTCTTCTGACTCCGAGGTCGTCCTACTCGCCTTACCTTCCCGTATTTTCATACAGTGGTTTAGAAACCCAAAACTTAGGTTAAAGACTTTCGTCGCTCGTTACAGCGGCGCTACCGCACGGGATTTACACCCGTTTCCCTATTCTCTCCTGGCCGTAACCAAGAGCACTTTTTCACCGAATCATTATTGTTTATTGATAATATCAACGATCCAAACGATAGTGTTTTAATAGAAAATTGTCAATGCTCTTTCAGCCTTTGGAAAATATTATACTGTTAGGCTATCATGCTAAATATAAAAATTTTTATAGTGATTCACTCAGGAGAGAAAAAATGATGAGATACCTTGTAGCCTGCTTATGTACTAGTACATTTTTCTAACCAGGGAAGAGCGGAATGTCGGATAAAAAATTCAA
>CALBHK010000141.1 GCA_937894565.1 uncultured Chlamydiae bacterium | reverse complement strand
CGCGAAAGGTACTCCATCTGGTTGGTGATCGGATAGCTCACCACAAACACCGCGAGTGGCACAATGCCGAGCTTGTTGAGAATCGTATAGACGCGATCGACTCCAACGAGCTTGTCGTCGGCAGTCCGCTCGAGGGGCCAGCGCTTCTCGAAGAAGCGCATGCCGAGCGCGATGATGAGATCGCTCTCCTGGATCGCCTTGTTGACCCAGGTCTCGCCGTGCATGCCCATCATGCCCATCGACAACGGATGTTCACCGGGGAACGCCCCGAGGCCCATCAGCGTCATGTCGACGGGGATCTGCGTCATCTCCGCCAATTCCAACAATTCCTTGGCCGCCTGCGAAAACACCACGCCACCACCGACGTAGAGGATCGGTTTCTTCGCCTTCATGATGGCTTCAGCGGCCTGCTTGATCTGCCACTTGTTGCCCTCATACGTCGGATTGTAGCCGCGGATCGCTACGGAACTGGGGTAGGTGAATTCGGCTTTCGCCATGGACACGTCTTTCGGGATGTCCACCAGCACCGGCCCCGGTCGTCCGGTCGTCGCAATATAGAAGGCTTCCTTGATCGTCGTTGCCAGGTCGTTCACATCCTTCACCAAGAAATTGTACTTGGTACAGGGACGACTCAAACCGATGTTATCTGCTTCCTGAAATGCGTCGTTGCCGATCAAGCTCGTGGACACCTGCCCGCTGATACACACGAGCGGGACTGAATCCATATAGGCATCGGCCAAGGCGGTAATCACGTTGGTCATACCGGGGCCAGATGTCACCAAACAGACCCCGGCTTTCCCCGTGGCCTTGGCGTACCCTTCCGCCATGTGACCGGCTCCCTGTTCGTGCCGGGTCAAGACCACCTCGATGTCCTTTTGCTGGTGCAGCATGTCGAAAATCTTCAACACGACGCCGCCCGGCAAGGCGAAAATCGTTTTCACGCCTTCGGCCTTCAAGCACTCGATCAGGATTTCAGACCCTGTCAACTTCATATCAACCTCCCCTTCGCACATCGAGGCGAAGGACGTGACGTCTGAACTAATACCAATACCGCACTGCGGCGCAGTTGCGACACAGATTGCTACGATCTTTCTGAAAAATCAATGGGTAAGATGGCGGATCGTATCACCAGCCATCAAGTGAGGTCAAGAGAGCCGGGATGCGAGCGCACTGCGCACCAGACTGGTGTCGACTTCCATCTCGTGTTATGCGAACGTGCGCGCTGTGCTGATGCTGGTACCGGAGACTCCCTATGCGCGTCACGATCATGTCCCGCCGCGATTGTCACTTGTGCCATGTAGTGACCCGCGTGGCGTCGCAGGTGCAGGAGGATCTCGCCTTCCACCTGGCCACCATCGATGTCGACAGCGACGAACACCTCCGACGGCAATACGGTGATCGTGTCCCTGTGGTGCTGCTGGACGATCGGGAAATTCTTTGCGGCAAAGTCACCGGGGGAGAGCTTCGCGAGGCAATTAAAAAAGCGCGTTGGAGGAACCCTATAAGCCGGATTCTGTCCCAATAACAAAGTCCCGAAAGTGTCTCTGTTATTTTAGATGACTATTTGTCTGGGAGACTTGTTACCAAATCCCTCAAGCGATCCTACCCGAAAGCCTCACCCGAGCCGAGTTACTTGCGCTTTCCTATTTGATCTTGCTTCACACAGAGTTTAGCTGTTTTCACTCCAGCAGCTCCCCTTAAGTTTCCCGTTCCCAACCTAAAGATCAATGCCCTGGATATTCTTTCTGTTCCACTGTTCCTCACCTTACGATGGAGGGGCGTTACCCCTTGTGTTGCTCATTGAAGCTCGGACTTTCCTCTCCTCATACAAAAATCTAAAAGATTTCTGCACAAGCAGCGATTATCTGTAAAACCTTGCTAATTCTTCTAGCAAAACCCTGCAGTGAACACAACACGTAAGATGGCTTTTTTCAAACAACTCAGAACCATCTTGATAAATCGCCCTGAGAGATTTAGAAATAGTAGTCATTGATTATTTGAAAGGAACTCTTATGAAATTTATTTTAGGCGCTTTGGTCTTCATACTTACTTTAGGATTAACTGTTAAAACATTGGCTAATGAGGCCGCTGAACCAGCTGTCTGCACCCCAGAGAAGCAAGAACATTGCACAGCTGAGACCAACCACTCAACGGCATCATCTGCTGATAAAAAAGAAGAGCAT
>CALBHK010000140.1 GCA_937894565.1 uncultured Chlamydiae bacterium | reverse complement strand
GCAATTTTAACAATTAAATGCAATTTTGAAAGAGGTCTATTATCCTTCTAAAGGTTTTGCTGAACCAACACTTTATCGGTCTCCTGATCATAAGAAAGAGAGAGCTCGCATCCTTGCCCAAAACCATGCAAGATAATGTTGTAGGCCAATGCTGCCACAACTCGCTTTTCGATCAGTTTTTTTAATGGACGTGCCCCTAAAAGAGGATGGTAACCCTTTTCAATAAGAAATTCTTTTAAAGACTCTCCAATAGAGATGTGAATGCCTTTTTCTTTTATCAATTTATCTGTTAGCTGCTTAAGTAGTAAATCAACCAGAGCGCCCATGGTCTCTTTCTCTAAAGGATGAAAAACTACCGGCTCTACGCGGTTGTAGAGCTCTGGAGAGAGGCTCTCTATAAGACTTGGTTCAATGATCTCTAAAATATCTTCTGCGCTATACCCACATCTGTAAAGTTCTGCAATTTCAGGCCCGCATAAATTGGATGTCATGATGAAAATGGTATGAGAACATTCGATGCGGTTATTTTTGCTATCTAGAATAAATCCTTCATCGAATACGGGAAGAAATGCCTTATGCACCTGTGGGTGCGCTTTTTCCATCTCATCTAAGAGTACGATCCTGCTGGCATCTTCTAATAAAGGTTCTGTTAACTGGCCGCCCTCTTCGTGGTTGACATATCCGGGTGGAGAGCCAATAAGACGAGAGATAGAGTGCGATTCTGTAAAATGGCTCATATCGAATCGAAGCATTTTGGTGCTATCTTTATAAATTTCCTGCGTTAACGCTTTGGCAAGTTCTGTCTTGCCCACACCTGTGGGGCCAAGGAATAGAAAAACGCCGATAGGACGCTCTTTTTCTTTAAGCCCGGCTGCATAATTAAGGAGGGCCGTTGTGATAGCATGAGAGGCTTCCGGTTGTTGGAGCACTTTTTGATTCAACCTCTCTTCCAACCCTAAGATATCCTCAATTTCAACAGCAGCATGATCCTGATTACGATTTCCAGTCAGTTTAGATAGCGTGATCTCTTTTTTGTCTACATTCCAAAGCTGGTAAAGTTCATTAGAATTGGCAAGGATGAGAACCCGGTCTTTAAGAGCCCATGTAACAAATGCCTCATCCTTTACACTTCTGAATACACAACTATTGCTTAATGTTAGTTTGGAATAGGCATCAGGTTTGTTTTGAGCATTAGAAAGAGACTTGATGGTCGGAACTTGGAAAGGGAGCTCTTTTAGGTTTCCCCAAGCGGTATTTTTTAGCACGCAATGCTCTAGTTTTAATTTTTGGCTGCTAAAATCAAAACTAATGTGAACACTTTCTCCATTCTTCCATTTTTTAGGGGAAGAGCGATACATCCAATCTATAAAAACAGAGCTACCATCTTCTAAAGTAACTAAGCTGCCATCGTCGCTAACAGAATCTATAATGTGCTCATAAATTAAAGTATTTTGATTGTCTAAAGAGCGCGTCATGGAAAAGTAGAGTTGATGGTATTCTTTTTTCAAATGAAGCTCTTTAAATGTGTTAGCTTGAATTGGATTAAAAGATAAAGATAGTAATACAAAAATGATTAAGTTTCTTAACATATAACGCCCTGGATTTTGTTGGAAAGTATATCTGTTAATTTAGTTCTTTACAATGAAGTTGCATAAGTATATTTGGTTGACAACTTTCATAAAACATAAGGAGGATTTAGTGGACTGTCTGTCTTCAGGAATAGAATGGGTTCAATCGTGTTGTTGCCCCTCTTCACATAAAAAGACTTTTTTGTGCACAGGGGAGAAAGGGTATATGGGGTTGGTTGTCCCCCCAATGTCTTTGTCTTATAACTCTGTAAAAATAATGCCTATTTCAAAAGAGACGAGTTTATTGAACTGGACAGAAGAAGAACAGAAAGATGCGTATGAGTTGCAACAGAAAGTTTTACAGATCTGGGAGAAGAGGGGCGTAACCAATTATATGATTTATGGG
>CALBHK010000139.1 GCA_937894565.1 uncultured Chlamydiae bacterium | reverse complement strand
CACAGGCGAAGACACTCTTTCCCTACACGACGCTCTTCCGATCTGCAGCAGCGCGTAAGAGGGATCTTCACAGTAGAGCCCTAAATACTCTTTTTCTTCAAAAGGGACGATTTGGTAGTGTTTTTTTTGGCTTTGCCTCTCTATTTGCATCTGTTTCCACGTCTTGCTTTGTTCGATTTGCAGACGCACCTGGTAGACAAGCTGGACGCCTATAAAGATTTTAATAACCACGCCTTCCTTCATCATATGCATGCGATCCTATTGATATTAACCTGAATCTTAGAGGAGAAAAACCTAAAATTTAGGTTTCATTTCAAGAATAACATGAATAACGGGAAAAAAGAAAGAAATTGGCATTCAAATTGCGTAAGTAGAAGTATGAATAGGAGGTTTTTATGAAAAAAGAATTTCTTCCTTATGTCTATTTACCCTCTCTATTGATAGATAGAAATATTGATTTGCATCTCGTGCATCTTCATCCTGTGGACCTTAAAAACAAAGAATTACCCAAAGGGTGCACTCAAATGGACGTGGCTGCAAAAGTAGAGCCTATGCGTTTACACGCTATGATGGAGGATGCCCTCTATTTGCTTGCTTTTATTCAATCTTTTGCTAATAGCGAAGAGTGTTTTGCATTTTTTTATTATGGGGATATAGAACATGCGTATGTAAAAGGAGGAAGCATGATGCATTCAGCTCATCTTAGCTCCATGCCTGATTCTCTTTATGAGGCAGCAGGACGTTTGTTGGAAGATTTATATACAGCAGAGACCCCCGATCCTGTTTTTATTAAAACGATGCGCGCGATTCGTTTTTATATGGATAGTCAATTATCAGTGATTAGAAATATAGAAGAAGCAGGAGAAGAGAGTCGGGCAGAGAAGCTGCTCTTTTTATCTTTAAGTCTAGAAACTATTTTCCATTTAAGACGCTCCAAATCTTCCAGCGATCTGAAACAAGTTTTAAGGGGATTGCTCGATTTAAAACATGGGCGCAGTGTCGAGATGATGTGGAAGTGGTGCGATGGCTTTTTTAGCACTGTCGATTCTGTAGTACGCTGCGAAAGTGATGGGGATCAGCTTTTTAAAGAAAATCCCAATTATCATGAATATTATGGCGAAGTGGCGCGTAAAATTTTCTATCTTGCAGTCAGTGCTGTTTTTGTAGATAAGTTAGGATTAGATCCGGAATTGCTTGAAAAATGGGGCATTAGCGGCTCTAATGTGCGCTGTTATTTCTGGTCGGAAGAAGAGCTTTTGCATAAAATTGTGATTTTGCTGATGCAGGTCGCTCACGAAGCCTGGAATGAAGAGATTTTGACTGAAATCAAAGAGCTGACAAGTCTTTGGGCTTATATGCGTATGCATCACAATTTTGTTGCCAGCGATCACAATGTGATTAAAAGTAAAACAGATCGACTGATTGTGCTTTTAAGGTTGATCGAAGAAAAGGCAAGCGCTTATCAGATGCTTAAACGTTATTTCCATCTTCGTCTGATGGAGGAGTTGCATATGTCTGTTTAACCAACTGGTTGATTAAATACTAGGTCGTAACTAAAAGGTAAAAAGCCCAGCACGCCCATAAATACACCGAATACCCCTTGTCTAGATTGATTAAAAAATTTTTTGTAATGCCAGGGGTTTTCTTTAGAAATACAGAAACTTGGAAAAAACATAAATACTGTACCCAATAAATTTAAAACTATCTGCGTAATACTTGTAATCACCATTAAAGGGCCAGTGACAAATCCTATAAACGGAGAAGAGAAAGACTTATATAACGCTTTACCACATCTAAAATTTAATAAATCCATATGTTATTTCCTTGAATAACGGGTTTTGATGAAAAATAACTCAGTCCTTATCGTTAAGGACTGAGCATAGATTTTTGTAACTTCCTCTACAACCTGCATGGCGTGAAAGAGGCAATGGGCATTCGCTCCAGAAAAAAATTAAAAACAGCTTCCTTGTCAATGGACTTTGGACAAAACCATAGGCGAAGCCCGTGGTTTTGTCCAAAGTCCAGCTTCTCAAAATTCCAAATCTTCAGTTTGTTAAATGGCACAGAGAAGTGAAAGGTAAAAAGATGAACGCCCCTACAAATAAACCAAGGCATCCTTCATAAAATAAACGAAGGGTGTTTTTGCAATGCCAGTTGTGGTTGTTTTCAATACAAAAACTTGGAAAAAGCATAAAAACTGTAGCCAATAAATTCAAAGCTATTTGCGCAATAGATGTAACCAGGAATGCAGGACCAGTGATAAATCCTACAAATGGAATTTCATTAGACTGAGCTAAAGATTTAGCCCAATTACTCGCGATTAAATCCATATATTATCCTTTTTTTTGTTGTTTTAATTTAAATATAACACGAGTAATATATTAGATGCAATTAATTATTCGCATATTCGCATATGCAGTAATTCCCGTTAAAAAAAATCGCAGGAGGGTAAACTCTTTTTCAACTATTTTTTCGCAAAGTTGAGGGATCGAGGATGGGATTGCACTTTATTGAAAAAACGTAATCTTTTGATCCTTAGAGAAATAAAAAATGGTTGGAATATTTAAAAACTGGACTTTGGACAAAAAACATGCGCTTTGCCCATGGTTTTGTCCAAAGTCCAGTATTTTATATGTTGTTCCCTTCAAAAAATTTTTCTAAAATAATTATCTCTTTTTTAACAAATTCAATATCAACACGGTCCTTAGCTTTTACTTTAAGCATATTTATTAATAATGCTTCTATTTTTTCTAGAGTAGCCAATTTTGAAGAGAGCACATTCTTTTTGATTTCCTTAAATTTTTTTTCAATATTTTTTTTAATTTTTTCGTTATCTAAATAAGAAGCTTGAAGCTTCGCGCCTTTTAATTCACATAAATGTTTATCTTTTATGGGAAAGCTCCTCATTACTAAAACAAAAAAAGAAATCCCGAGCTGGTAGACCATCATTTTTTTTGCGGTTTCAAAATATTTTTCAATGGGCTCTTCAGTCTTCTCTTTGTTAGAAATACAAGTGCGATATTTTTCAATACAATTACTTAATTTACTTAAGTCATTGATAGTCAAATACTTCGCTGTTGTGTATGAAGCGGGGCCATCAACTCTAATCTTTTCGTTTTCTATTTTTTTTAAAATCATGTCTTTATTATCTGGATTAATGTCCGAAAGAACAACTTTAATTGTGTCTTTTTTTCTTTATATAGTGTGTTTTGTATTTTAATATCTAATGCGATAAAATTGCTTTTTATAATTGTGTATACTCCCAATGTCATTTGTTTAAAACAGTGAAATTGTTGAAAAAGGGTAAGTGTTTTCTTTTTCATTAAGTTACATAAGTTTCCTTCATATCTTTTTGTGATTAACATAAAATAATCTTTAAAATCTAATGTTTTGAATCTTTTTTGAATAAATTTTAATTTTTTATCCGTATTATATAGAGCGTCTAGTGAATGGCTCTCTTCTAAAAGGTTTCTGTTTGTGGAATATTTAATAGCCTTCTCTTTGATTTTTTTTTCATCTACATTAAGTTTGTAACCTAAAACAACATCGCCAAAAGCCCCTTTGCCTAAATTTTCGTTAAATGAACAGTAAAGATTTACTTTGTTTTTTATTGTTTTTTTATAAAATAAAGCGCATTCTTTTCCGAATAATTGTTCGTTGTTTAAAGTTATAAAGCTAGTTTTTTTTTCGATTTTGGGGTGACTGAGAATGTTGATTATTTCTTCTATATTAAGCCGTTTAGTTAATTCACTTAAGTTTTTTAAGGGAAAATTGAAGAATGGTGGGTTTGAAGAACTCACATTGACAAATCGCGATTTTTTTATCTGGTTAGAAGGTTGGTTGCTTTTTATCTTTCGTTTTATTTCTTTATTATTTGTTTTATCTTCTTTTTGTGAAGAAAGTGTTTTATTTTCTATAGTGTTATTGTTATAGTTCAAAATATAAATCCATTTGTTTAATTAAAATTTATTAAAAATATAGCCCAGGTTGATTGAAGGGTTTGGAAGTTTTACAAAAAATCGTACTTTGAAAATCAATCAGAAAAATTTTTATCAAAAAACCGATATCAATTAAAAGTCTCAAGTCTATGCTATACCGAAACACCTTGAAGATTTGGTTTTTGACCGCGTCAGCTCTGCATTAAAATTTTTATCTTCACTAATGTCTTGCCAGAGGCAATGGTCATTCGCTCTAGAAAAAAAATTAAGCAGCTTCCTTTTCAAAAGTCCAAATCTTCAATCACGTTCGGTATAATTTCCAGTTTTCAACTGCGCTAATTATATCTTATAAAAAAACAATAATTAGATCAATATTAAATAAAAATTAATAACCTTTTTGTTTTGTTTAGTATTTATTTATTTTTTATATATAGTTTCTTTTTGGGGCAAAAAAAACCCGGCTAGTGCCGGGAGGTAAAGAAAACTTTCATCCAATCTTAGAACACCATTGTGCTCTCTTCTTGAATAATAGGACTGTGTACTGTATCAGAACTGATTTCAGCTCTTATACGTGCTTCGCCTTTGCTCTTAGATTGTGCTTTGATGACAAATTCCATGTTTTCGCGTGGGCGCAGAGCTTTCACTGGACCAAAGGTGACAGTGTTTCCTGAAATAGAGCCCTTAGCATCCCCACTTGCGTGCACTGGCACGACATTGTCTGGGAAACGCACGACAACACGTAGGTTAGTATCATCTTCTGAACCCTGGTTGTGCACTTGCACTTTATATGTTGTGTATTCGCCTACACAGATTAGATCTTCTGTGTCAGTGAAACAAACACCTAAAGCCGCAGAGCCTTTCCAACGTGTGCCGGTTTCTGCAGAGCAGCAGCAGCGCTGGCAGTTATCTACAGAGACGCGGTTAACATAGTAGCCAGGTGTGCATGTGGTTAGGGAGATGCCCATTTTTTTGCTATCTCCGGGTGCTAATTCATCAAATTTCCAAGTTGCTTTGTTGCCATTGATGATAGCACCTTTTGCTTCTACTATTGAAGTGGCAGAAGGTGTGCAATCAGTGACAATTACACCTGTTAAAGTCTTATCGCCTGGATTGGTCACAGTGATTTCGTAATCAGCAGCTTCGCCGATCTTACGTTCTTTTGGACCTACTTTAACAACTTCGCAATCGCAAATAGTGACATCTGTGCACCAGCGGCAATGCACTGGGTTAGCATTGCAGGCAGTGACACTGATCTCGTTGCAGATCTGTCCACGTTTGCAAGCTGTGAAGCAGACGTTGATTGTTTTAGTTTGGCAAGGTTCAAGAGTGCCAAGTTTAAAGGTAAGAGTTCTTAATCCACTGCTATGCTCAAGACCATCTGGTACTTCATCGGTCACAACAACTTCTTCAGCTGCACAGCTTCCTTTGTTAGTAACAGTGATTGTATAATGTACAGGATCTCCAGGGCAAACTTCTTCAGGTCCGCATTTTGAGCACTCTAACATAGGACGAGCGCAAAGGATGCTGCAGAAGCGAACAGGGACGGCTGTCACGCAGAAGCAGACACAAAGATCGCCTTCACGATCAGCACGTAAAAGCACGCGATTGTGCAGTGTTTCGCCCTTTCTCATAGAAGGGAATTCCCAAGTGAGCTGATTGTCATGTTGAGAGACTTTTTGATTTTCTGGCTCTGTTCCAACAAGAGAGACGCCTTCTGGAAGAATAGCATTAACTTCTACATGGCACAGATCAGCACAAGCTTGCAAGCAGATATCAAGAGCATAGTTATCTCCCAAAATACAAAGTTTTGGCTGTGAAGCTGTTAAAATTACACCATCGCAGCAAATGCGATTGGAATTGGGATAAGCGCATTTCACTGGAACTGCGCATCCTGGTTCGCATTTCTCTTCACAGTCTTCCGCAGGTCTGCAAACTTTTTCTTTATGATGTCTAATAGGTGGACATACGGGTTCACATACGGGTGGACAGACCTCTTCTTGAGGACGTGTAGGCTCGCAAGGGTCATCACAGCGTAAGAAGCTGTTCAAAGATGAACACCCCGTCCAGCACAGGGCTGCTGTTAAGAGAACAGCCACTGTGAACATCAGGTTCAGTTTACTCTTCATTTAAATCTCCTTTGATTCAAAGGTAAAAAAGCTATTTATCACTATTTCATCGCCCCTTTAAATAAAGAAGCGCCGAAAAAGCGACAAACATAAAATACGGGGGAGGTCAGCTCCCCCGTTTTTCTATTCCAATCAGCTAGGATCGAAATAGTAATAGTACCCAGGTGTGCAATAATCCCATGGTTGGCACTCACAATAGTGAGGCTGTGGGCAGCAAGTTGGGGTTGGTTTAGGGCAGGACATAGGCTCGCAAGGTGCACATGGATCGCAGCTTGTTTCGCAGCAGAACCAGCTACAGCCTGTTAAAGTCATTGCGCTCATGCTGACTGCTATGAACGATGTGATCGTTTTGAGTTGTTCTTTCATTTAGAAGACTCCTTCTTGGTTGTCTTTATTATCTGCAAGGGTCATTGCAAGGATTGCAATTCTTTGGAGGACATGGTTTTGGGGATGGTGGAGGGCATGGTTTTACGCAAGGTTTTGGTGCGCAAACTGGTTTTGGACATGGATCAACACAAGGATCGCAGCATCCACAGCCTGTTAAAACAAATGCTAGAGCGCTCATAACAAATAATGTTGATAGTAGAGCCTTCATTTTTTCTCCTTTTTTGGGTTTATAGATGAAACTTTTTTATCACCTTTTTTTCCTGTCTTACCTTCAGTCCATTTAATAAGGCCCCTTAGGTAGATCCGGATTTACTTTCTACTCATAACGGTTATTTAATAATTCATCCAGAGTTTTTTTAAATTTTTTTTTGTAAGAGAATAAAGAATGTTTTAACGCATTGACTTTGAGTAGGATGAGCGTGTGAAAAAGAAGAAGAGAAGGTTATTATAGAGAACGGATTTTGCCAGACCAGTGCAGTTTTTCTCGTAAGATAGAGAAATAGTTATGGCTTTCTAATCCTATTAATTGAAAAGATTGCGGGGATTTATTGATAGTTAAGTAATCTCCTGTAGATAGGCCAAATGAGGTGATGCCATCATAAGAGATTTCGGCTACTTCGCGCTCGCTGATGTATTCGATGGTAATTTCTTCTTCTGGATTAAGAACGATCGGGCGATTGGATAATGTATGAGGAGAGATTGGGGTAATGACAACGGCTTTAATAGAAGGAGCTAAAATAGGTCCTCCTGCGGCTAAAGAATAAGCAGTGGAACCACAAGGAGTGGCGATGATAATCCCATCTGCAGAAAATGTATTGAGATATTTTCCGCCAACATGCACAGCCAGATCGATAAGACAGGGGTTGGTGCTGCGATGCACGACGATATCGTTAATAGCAAAACATTTATCTCCCTTGTTTGTTTTTCCTTCAATCATGAGATGTTCATAGATTTGATAATCGCCGGTTAAGAGACGGTCTAAAAAAGTAACAGCCTCTTCTACGCGAATATCTGCCATGAAGCCGAGTCCCCCCATGTTGATGCCTACTATTGGAGCTGTGATTTCTCTATGATGGTGAGCATAGCGTAAAATGGTGCCATCGCCGCCAATAGAGATGACAAAATGAATTGTAGAGGCATCTATTTTTGAAAGAGGAGTGGCTTTTAAGATAGCAGCATCTGCATCTTCTGCTACAATTTTTACCCCTTTTTCAATTAGGTGATTGACCAGGATCAGTGCAATCTCTTTTGTGTGTGGTTTGGAGAGATTAGGAAAGAGGGCGATGATCATGATTCAAACTCCTTAAATTATACCGAAGTGGGTTCGCTGTCTCTTAACTGAACATGTTGAAAAGCAATCCATTTTTGAATCGTTTCCGTTATTTTTGGAGCGGTTAATCCAAGCACATCCATGAGCTCTTGATGGGATCCATGTTCTATAAATGCTTCTGGTAATCCTAAGTTTAAAACCGAGACGTTGGAATAATTATTCTTCATTAAAAAGTGGTTGATGATAGATCCAAGACCGCATTGAGAGGAATGCTCTTCTAGGGTGATGACTCTTTGGTGTGTGAGCAGCAGATCACACAGCAGATCCCCGTCAAGAGGTTTTAGAAAGATGGGATCCAGGACGGTGACTTGAATGCCAAGCTTTAGAAGATTTTCTCTGACGTTAAGTGCCGTTTTGCAAAGGTGGCCCAGAGCGATTATAAGGATTTCTTTGCCTTTTGCTAAAATTTCCCCTTGTCCAAGCTCTCGTTTTTGCAAGGGTTTGTCATATTCGTCTGTTGTCATATTGGGATAGCGGATTGCTGTGGGACGTTTATAAGAAGGGGCAGATTCCATTAATTCTTTTAACAGGTGGCCATCTCTTGGCTGTGTAATGACCATATTAGGCATCGCATTTAAAAAGGAGATATCATAAATGCCGTGATGCGTTGATCCATCGGGCCCGGAAATGCCCGCGCGGTCAATAGCAAAAATGACAGGCAGCTCCTGAAGGCAGACATCATGGAAAAGATTATCGAAGGCCCTTTGTAAAAAAGTGGCGTAGATGGAGACAAAAACTGTTTTTTTGCCTCCCCCTCCATGAGCCCCCCCCCCAGGGGTCCCATAACACAGCCCCCCTGCAAATGTCACAGCATGAGATTCAGCGATCCCTACATCAAATCCCCGAGTGGGGAATGCTTCTATAAAATCATCCAGACAAGACCCTTTTGACATAGCGGGGGTGACGACTACAACAGAAGGGTCGTTTTTTCCCATTTCTAGAAGATGGCGGCCAAAAATGGAGGGGAAGGTGGGCTGGTTGGATTTGGCGGGAAGAAATTTTCCTGTTTCTATGTTAAAGGGCCTGACGCCGTGATAAGTGATGGGGTTGTTGATAGCAACATCCATCCCGTGGCCTTTATTCGTTTTTAAGTGGATAACGAGCGGCCATTGCGAATCGCGTACATTTTCAAATAGAGCCACAAGTTCTGCAATATTATGGCCATCGACTGGTCCAATGTAATTAAGCCCATACTGTTCAAAAAAGAGGCTTTGGCTAAATAGGTTTTTTAGTGTTTCAGCAACTTTTCGCCCTTTAAGAGCGATCGCTTTCCCGTAACTTGGAATCTTGCTGATAAATTTTTCTAATTCCTGGTGCATCTTGATACTTGTTGGGCTGTTGATGAGCCTACTGAGAATTTGGGTAATGGCCCCTACATTATTAGAAATTGACATGTTATTGTCGTTAAGGATCACAATAAAGCGTTGCATATCTCTATTCATGTTATTAAGGGCTTCCAGAGCAGTTCCGCACGTTAAAGTAGCATCTCCTATGATAGGAATAACATAACCATTGCCTTCGTTTAGGTCGCGTGTTTTGCTTAAACCAAGTGCTAAAGAAAGAGCTGTTCCTGCATGGCCCGCCTGAAAATGATCGTGTTCGGATTCTTTTGGATAGGCGAAGCCGCACAATCCTTTGTGTTGGCGAATGGTGGGAAATTGTTCATTGCGTCCAGTAAGAATTTTATGCGTATACGTTTGGTGGCTGACATCAAAGATGAATTTATCGGCAGGAGAATTGAAGACGTAATGCAGGGCAATGGTGAATTCGATGCTTCCAAGATTAGATGCCAAATGGCCGCCATTGACAGACATCACTTCTATAATGCGCTCCCGAATTTCCCTTGCAAGCTCAGGGAGTTGTTCAATGGATAGATTTTTTAAATCCTGCGGGCTTTGGATATTGGCAAGTAATGACATGATACACCATGATATTTAGTGATAGTGTACACCATATAGTCGTTTAAGTTCAAAACTTCAAAATTTTCTATTTGAAAGAGTGTAAATAGAGTGTTGGTACAAGAAAAGAAGACAGGATAGAAGGATCACCCAACGGGGGCAGGATTAGGAATCTCTCTAAACACCTTGTAATTTCGAACTATTACTTCGATTTTACAAGGTGAAAACTTTGAATATTCAACCAAAGATGTGATTTCTAGTTGACCATTTTAGCAGATTTAGTGTCATATAAGGACATTAGCAGGGAGAGTTTATATGCTTAAATCTATTTGTTGGCTCGGGAGTTTATTAGGGGTGCTTATGATGGGAATTTCTCCTCTTTCTTCCCAAGCTTATCAAAATGCAATTAACTTCTCTTCTCCCGTTCCAAATTTCCCAAAAAATGATACTTCAGCCTGTATTCATACGGAGACATTAAAAAATTTGCTGCGTAAACTAGCTCAATCTGAATTTTCTGAGTTTCAGGAAGCTCAAGTGATGCTGATTTTAGACTATGTTGATATGGTGCTTGAAGATGGCATCTTAGATGATCCACAAATGTATCTTGAAGCGTGGGATCAAAATCGTGGCAGGACCCGAGAATATCGCATGCCTGAAGATCCAGCCCATTCTTTTTTCAACAAATATCTAAAGTAATGCAGGTCTACTAAGCCGTAAAATCTTCTGTAAGGGGATTACCGTCTTCATCTGTTTCTAGCTCGCCATTGCGTTTTTTAAGTAGTTTTTCAATCTTGCGCTCAGCTTCGTGCAGGCGCTTGTTGCATCCATTCAGCAAGCCATCTGCTTCTTCATACAGTTTTAGAGAATCTTCCAATCCCAAAGTGCCACTATTCATCTTCTCTAAAATTTCTTCTAGTCTACTTAGTCCCTTTTCAAATTGAAAATTTTCTTCTTTTTTTGTCATGATTGTTTTTCCTTTATTGAGTTGATAACGGCTTGTGCCTCTCCATCAGAGATCAACGCTCTGATCTCAGACCCGACTTTTAACTGGTTCAATGATCGGATGACGCTGCCATCTTGAGAAAAGAGGATGCTGTATCCCTTTTGTAAGACATTCTTTGGGTTTACAAGATGAAGGGATTCGTTCACTCTTTTTAATATTTGTGTCGATCTGTCTACTTTATGGCGTATCATCATTCTTAGGCGCATTTCGATCTGGTTTAGTTTTTGCTGGTTGGCTTTTAATTGCACAGAAGGTTGCAGGCTCAATAGTTGCTTACCAATACCTTCTAGACGAAGTCTAGTGAAATGTAGGTGTTGCTTGATGCACTTTTCACTCTCTATTTTAAGTAAATCTAAGTGCTGGATGTAATTTCCAATTAAGGCGTAGGGATGGGAAAAAAAGGGCTGGCGCCATAATGTATTGAGCTGCGCTTTTGCCTGTTTGATTAGATGATGCATTGTTTGCTGGTAGCGGCGCTGCAGCTGAGAGAGGAGCTCGATCTGTTGAGCTTTTTCACCCATCACAATTTCTGCAGCGGCTGAGGGGGTAGGTGCGCGTAGGTCAGCTACATAATCGGCTATGCAGTGGTCTGTTTCATGTCCTACGGCGCAAATAATAGGGATACGGCTATTAAACACAGCCTGCGCAACAATTTCTTCGTTGAATGCCCATAAATCTTCAATGCTGCCCCCGCCTCGCGCAATGATAATCACATCGACCAGATTAAAATCATTAAATTGGTTAATGGCCTGTGCAATTTCAAAGGCGGCGCTCTCTCCTTGCACGCGTACAGGATTGATGATTAAGTGAAAATCAAAAACACGGCGTGTCAGCACGTGGAGCATGTCCTGGATGGCAGCTCCTGTGGGGCTTGTGACTACGCCAATTTTTCTAGGAAGAGGAGGGATGGGTTTTTTGTGCTCTTTGCGGAACCAGCCTCGTTTTTGAATTTCTCTCTTAAGTTCTTCTAATTTTAAAAGTAGTTCTCCCAGGCCTGTCAGGCGGATTTCATCGATTTGAATTTGATAGCTGCCTCTGGGTGCATACAGGTTAATTTCTCCATGTACTAGAATTTGATCTCCTTCTTTGGGTTGTGTTTTGAGTTTTTCTGCATAACTGCGAAACATCACAGCGCTGATCTGAGAATGGGGATCTTTGAGAGAAAAATAGAGGTGGCCGGAAGATTGCCGTTTAAAATTGCTCACCTCGCCTTGCAACCAGATAGAGCGAAAGGCAGGCTCTAGTGTGCTCTTGATCTGCTGGGTCAGCTCTGTGACTGTAAGAATAGGTGGTTCATTAGAGGTCATTTTTGCTCTTGCTTATGAAAGCAGTCCGAAGATAACATGATTTTTATTAAAAGTCTAAGGCGATAAAGAAAATATAATGAAAAAAAAGCGCTGCATAGTAGCTAATTGGAAGATGCATAAAAATTATGAAGAGGTAGTCTCCTTTGTTGAAGGTTTGAGTCAAGAAAAGCAGCTTTTAGAGGATGTTTCTGTATGCATCGCTCCCGCATTTCCCTATATTTATCCGGCTGTGAAAGCTGCCAGAGGCTCTGCAATTTTAATCGGTGCTCAAAATATAAACGATAAGATAGAGGGCGCCTATACGGGTGAAGTTTCGGCTTTAATGGTGCGCGAGTGCGGGGGCAACTTTACTCTTATTGGTCATTCGGAACGCCGCCATTTTTTTCATGAAGATAGTAATTGGATTAACCGTAAAGTGCACACAGCTTTTCGGGTTGGCATTCGCCCTATTCTTTGCTTAGGGGAAACTCTTAAAGAGAGAGAATCTGGCAATACAGAGAATGTTTTAAAAAAACAGCTTTTGGAAGGGTTAGAGGGAGTAGAGGAAGATCAGGCAGGTTATTTACTAATTGCTTATGAGCCGTTTTGGGCAATTGGAAGCGGAAAAAGTGCCACTCCTGATCAAGCAGAACAAATGCACAGTTATTGCCGCATGGTTTTGGGAGAGTTATGGGGGAAAGATGTGGCAAAAAAAATCCCTATTTTATATGGCGGCTCTGTGAATGCAGGGAATGCAAAAGCTATTTTAGCTGAAGAGAATATCGATGGACTTCTTGTGGGGGGGGCTTCGCTTTCTCTTGACTCTTTTAAAAAAATCCTCTACGATGGAAATCTTAACTCATAGATAAATAAGGTTAACATGTCTTTTGTTTTTGTCATTGCGATTACATTGTTTATTATTCTCTGCGTTCTTCTTTGTGTAGTGATTTTGATGCAAGAAGGCAAAGGGGGGGGGCTTGGAGCCTCTTTTGGAGGAGATAGCGGAGATTCTGTCTTTGGAACCGCTACTGCTGAAGTGTTAAAGAAATTCACCGCTTATCTGGCGTTTGCTTTCTTTGCTTCGTGTGTTTTTCTCTCTTTGTGGACTTCTGCAATGGGAAGAGCCCATTCTGATCTACCCACTTACGAAATGGAAGAGACAGAAGGGTAGAAATTGCAAAAAGATAAATCTCAACACGCAATCTCTCCTCTTAGGGAAGAAGACTTTCCTGAATGGTATCAACAAGTTCTTAAATCTGCTGATTTAGCAGAGAATTCTCCTGTACGTGGATGTATGGTGATCAAGCCGTGGGGGTATGGAATTTGGGAGCGTATTCAAAGCTATTTGGATGGGGAGATCAAACGCACAGGGCATCAAAATGCCTACTTCCCCCTCTTTATTCCCTTAAGTTTTTTACAGCGTGAAGCGCAGCATGTGGAAGGTTTTGCTAAAGAGTGCGCTGTTGTCACCCACCACCGTCTGGAGATGAAAGAGGGTCAATTAGTTCCTGCTGGAGAATTAGAAGAACCGTTAATTGTGCGTCCTACTTCAGAAATGATCATTGGGGAGAGTTTTTCTAAATGGATTGAATCTTATCGCGATCTGCCCCTTTTGATTAATCAGTGGTGTAATGTGGTGCGTTGGGAGATGCGTACGCGTATTTTTCTAAGGACTACAGAATTTCTTTGGCAAGAAGGCCATACAGCACACGCAACCGAAGAAGAGGCAAGACAAGAGACGCTGCAAATGCTAGAAGTCTACCGCAAGCTCTGCGAAGAGGTTTTGGCAATCCCCGTCATTTTGGGTCAAAAAACAGAAGGCGAAAAATTTCCGGGCGCCAGTGCCACCTATACAATTGAAGCGATGATGCAAGATCGTAAAGCTATTCAAGGGGGTACTTCGCATTTTCTAGGTCAAAATTTTGCG
>CALBHK010000138.1 GCA_937894565.1 uncultured Chlamydiae bacterium | reverse complement strand
ATCGCAGCCTGAAGGGCTGCAAGAGTTAGCCTGATGCGTATGGGATGGGCAGGATAAATCCATTGGGTAAGATAAATAGAATTTCATCCCCTTTTTATTTTTTAGAAAAAGAAGGAGGTTAATCGTATGAAGTGTCTTTTATCCTGCCTATCCTGCCGGCGGAGCCGATCCTGCCCATCCTGTTCCTTCTTCTTTTTCTTATTCTGTTATTCTTCCTTTTCTTTATTCTTTTTTTTATCTTGCAATCCTGCTGTCGATGCTTTCAAAAATTTTGGCAACCTCGTTATCATGCTCTCTCGCTGTGACTGCCAACTGACCTTGCAAAGCAGCTGTTTCTCCTGGCACGAGCACTCTTGCCGGATTTAACCCTAAACGAATCAGTGCAGCTTCTGCAATCACCACTCCATCTACTTTACCCTCATAGAGCTGTTCTAAACGCTCAACGATTGTGCCGCGGATGTCCGTAAAACGAAAATCATCCCGTAATTCTTTAACCGCTATCTCTCGACGCGCTGATGAGGTGGCAATCAAGGCTCCAATCGGTAATGTTTCCAAATTTTCTCCCTCTCTAAAAACCAGAGAATCGCTTGAATCAAGCCCCTTGGTTAAAGCAATAAGAGCAATCCCTTTGCGAAGAGGGTGAGGTAAATCTTTAGCGGAATGGACCACTGCATCGCATTTTCCCTCTAATAAATACTCGTCAAGCTCTTTTGTAAAAAAATCGCTGCTCCTATCTAAAGAGCGCAGAGATGTTCTTTTATCTTTATCCCCGTGTGTTTTCATCCATTCTACTGTATACTCAATAGTGGGGAGCTGCTGCATCACTTCTAATATTTGCGCTCTGGAAAGTTTCGATTCCCTGCCGGCTAATCTAATCATTTTTATACCAACAATTTCTCTATAGCCTCTTCTACCATTTCAACGGGAAGAAGTTCAATCTGTTTTTTAATGTTGTCAGAAACTCCTTTCAGGCTATGTTTAGGCACGATAGCACGTTTAAAGCCCATATGAATGGCCTCTTTTAAGCGCTGTTCTAAACGTGGCACACTGCGCACTTCTCCACCTAAACCCACCTCCCCGACAATTGTGGTATCGGGATCGATGATGCGATTTCTATAAGAAGAGGCGATGGCAAGTATTACTCCCAAATCAATGGCCGGCTCTTTAATGCGCAGTCCTCCTGCAATAGAGACGAAGACATCGCAGCGATGCAGAGGATATCCCACCCTTTTTTCCAATACGGCTAAAAGCAGGGCTAAGCGGTTTTGGTCCAACCCTGTTGTGCGTCTGGAGGGGGACGGAAATGAGGTATCGGTCACAAGCGCTTGAATTTCTACTAAAATAGGCCGAGAGCCCTCTGTTGTAGGGGTGATCACAGAGCCAATGATATTGCGTTTGCGCTCTTCTAAAAAAATTGCTGAAGGATTAGGCACTTGTTCTAATCCGTCTCCTTTCATCTGAAAAACGGCAATTTCATCGGTCGGGCCAAAACGGTTTTTAACCACACGCACCATGCGGTAGTTGTATTGTTTATCGCCTTCAAAATAGAGCACGGTGTCTACAAGATGTTCCAACACTCTGGGACCTGCCAGCTCGCCAGATTTAGTCACATGGCCAATCAGAAAGGTCGATATATTAGATCCTTTAGCTAGATGCATAAATTCTATCGTTGTTTCGCGCACCTGGGTGACAGATCCAGGAGAGCTGGGCACATCAGCCTTATAGACAATTTGAATAGAATCTACAATTAACAGATCGGGTTTAATTTGATCGACATGGGCTTTGATCAGTGAAAAATTAGTCTCGCTTAAAAGCAGCAAATTATCTGTTTCAATGCCCAATCTTCTGGCTCTTAGCGATGTTTGTTCTACAGATTCCTCTCCGCAGACATATAGAACAACAAGGCCTTGACAAGCCACAGCATTGGCAATTTGAAGCATGAGGGTGGATTTTCCAATTCCGGGATCTCCTCCAATCAAAGTCAAAGAGCCGGGAACAATGCCGCCGCCAATAAGACGATCACATTCTGTTAAAAATGTTTGGATGCGGGGGGTGGAAAGCTGCGCCACATCACGGATTTTGATGGGCCTTGCTTTTTCTATTACTTGGGATTCAAATTTTTTTTGAGAGGGGGCAAATTCAATCTCTTCATTTAATGTGTTCCACTCTCGGCATTGAGGGCATTGGCCGCTCCATTTGACCTGCTTATGGCCGCAGTCGTTGCAAAACCAGACACTCTTTTGCTTTGCCATAAATTAGTTTTACTCTCGTTTTTCGATACGGATTAAAGCGTTTCTTGCAGCTTCTTGCTGGGCCTCTTTTTTGGACCCTCCCTCTCCACGCGCCATTTCGACCCCATTGAGGTGCACCGCAATGTTGAATATTTTGCCGTGATCGGGCCCCTCTTCACTTAAAACGTGGTAGACAGGGGGTTGATGAAACTCTTTTTGTGCATATTCCTGCAAATTGGCCTTCCAGTTCTGCGTCGGTGTTTTAAGGATTTCTGCAATGTCATGAGAGAAATTTTTAAAGAAAAATTTGCGCGCAGCTTCCAATCCGCCATCCAGATAGATGGCCCCAATAATGGTCTCAAAGAGATCAGAGTGGATGGTGTCGCGCCCTCTGCCATCATTGAGCTTTTCTCCTTTGCCCAGAAGAAGGTAGTTGGTAATGTCTAATTTTTGAATATAGGCAATGCAAGCGGTGGCATCGACCAGGCGTGAGCGCAGCCGAGAGAGATCTCCCTCACGCGTGGTGGGCAAGTAGCGGTAGAGATAGTCGGACACAATCATCCCCAGAACTGAGTCGCCTAAAAATTCTAAACGTTCGTTGTGTTCTAATTCTTCTTCCTTATTTTCATTCACGAAAGAACGATGGGTGAAAGCAAGCGCAATCAGCTCTCGATTGTGGAATCGATAGCCGATCTTCTCTTCGACAAGATGAGCGTTTTCAATAAGTTCGCGTTTACTTTGCATAAGAGCTACATGCTAGCATAACCGCGGGGTTTGCGTCGAGCTCCTAGTTGAGTTTTTCCTCCATGAATTCTTTAATCTGAGTGAGATTCTTTTCTGAAAATGCTTGATCTACATCAAGAAAAAACACTTCATGATATTTATTTCGCTGATCATATGTATGACTGAATCCATTTCCACATCTCGTACCTAAATTGGACAAGAGCAGATTAATTTTTTTGTTTTTCTCTATCTCATCATTAGAGTTTAACAGCGTATTTATTTCTTTCATGTGTTTTTTAAATTTTTCTTTTACTATTTTTGGATCTACATATTGAGCAAAAAGTTTAATCATCTCAAAGTCTTGTTTTTCAAGGGCGTAATCAAAAGCGTCGTTATTGGTAAGAGTGTGATAAGAGCTTAAGATAGCTAATTTTTCTTCGTTAGAAAGAGTCTCATCTTTAAAAACACTTTCCATAAATTTATTGATCTCGGATAGGGAGCTTCTGTTTTTTTTGTCAGTTAGGTGCATTTCACCATTTTTAATCATCATGTATCGATGGCCATTATTAAGAGGATTAGAGAATGAATCTTTTAATGTTTGAAATTGTTTTGCAATTGGGCTGCCACCTTCTGGTTTATTTATATCCATAATAGTATTAACCTCAATTATGTCTATTGTTAATCTTATAATTTATTATATAATTAAATTTAATTTTTAACAAAATTATTATAACTTTAGGGGGAAAAGGTGAGTGTATTTTTAATGTCAAATGTGGTAGCGTAGTGGTCGCATCTTATTTTAAGGTTTTTTATGATGACGGATGATAATCGCTTGTTTAGAGCGACGCTTTTAATTGCAGGGACAACCATTGGCGGCGGGATGCTGGCGCTTCCTATTTCGACTGGGTTGGGGGGATTTATCCCTTCTGTGTTTATGCTGCTTATTTGTTGGGCAGTGATGCTCTCTACGGGAATGCTGACTCTTGAAGTGTGTTTATGGATGAAGGGGGAAAGGCATGAGGGGGAGATTAATTTTATCACCATGGCAAGCCATACTTTAGGTAATTTTGGCAAATGGGCCGCCTGGGGTTTGTATATTTTTCTATTTTATTCCCTTGTGCTTGTCTATACTTTGGGCTGCGGCTCTCGCCTGGCGTTATTTTTTGGTCTAGCACCGAGTTTTGGACCGGCCCTCTTTTTAGCTATTTTTTCTCCTTTTATTTATGCAGGGGCGCGTTTTGTAGGGTTATTGAATATTCCGCTCACTTTTGGCTTGATGGTCTGTTATTTTATCTTTGTCTGGATTGGATTTAGCTATGTAGACCAGGCTAAATTATCTTATGTGGATTGGAGTCAATCTTTGCGTGCTTTGCCTGTCATTTTTACAGCGTTTGGTTTTCATGGCTCAGTGCCAACTCTTGTGCGTTATGTGGGCTGGAATGGAAAAACAGCCAGACGCGCTATTGTGTTGGGTAGTTTAATTCCCTTAGTTGTCTATATTGTCTGGCAATGGCTGATTTTGGGGATTATTCCCATTAAAGGGAATGGCGGACTCACGGAAGCGCTGGTGAATGGCCATGATGCTGTGCAGCCTTTAGGAAAACAGCTTCAAATGCCATCTCTTTATATTGTTGGGCAGTTTTTGGCGTTTTTTGCGTTAATTACCTCTTTTTTAGGTGTTTCACTCGGTTTGGTAGATTTTTTAAGCGATGGTTTAAATCTCAAACGCACACGTTGGGGCGAACTTTTTCTCTGTGTGCTGATATTTATCCCCGTTCTAATAGTGGCCATGACCTATCCGGGATTTTTCTTAATCGCGCTGGATTATGCGGGCGGTTATGGGGGAGCGCTTTTACTGGCGATGCTGCCTATTTTGATGGCGTGGTCGGGTAGATACCGCATGGGATATGTTTCTGAGTGGAAACTACCCGGTGGAAAGTTTGTATTGGTGGGTTTGGCCCTTTTTGTAATTTTTGAAATTTATTGTGCTACAAGGTTGTTAATCATTTAATGGATAATCTATCAAAGCAAATTGAACATGGCGGCTCAACTCTTAGCGGTATCCTGCTTGTGGCGGGGACAAGCATTGGCGCTGGTATGTTGGCTCTTCCTGTTGTGACAGGAGAGGCTGGCTTCCTGCCTTCCCTCTTCATTAGTTTTCTCTGCTGGCTTTACATGCTGCTCACAGGCCTACTTTTTTTAGAGGCGACGCTTTGGATGCCCGATGGAGCTAATTTGTTATCTATGGCAAAACGCTTTGTAGGCAGAAAGGGTGAAATTGTTTCGGGTCTTTTTTTCATCTTTCTCTACTACTGTTTAATGATCTCTTACGTTTCCAAAGGCGCTCAGCTTCTTTTTTCTTCTATTGAGGGTTTTTGGATCTATTGGATCTTTGCCGCTTTTTTTGGAGGCATTATTGCTATTGGGAGCAGGTTTATAGACCGTGTGAATGGCATTTTGATGCTGGGAATGCTACTTTCTTATTGCCTGCTTCTTGCGATGGGATCTCAGCAGGTGCGTATGGAGTATCTTGTACGCTCTTATTGGCCCATTACCATCTTTGCTGCCCCCACGCTTTTTAGTGCTTATGGATATCACAATATCATCCCTAGCATCGCCTCCTATCTGAACCGTGATGTAAAGAATTTGCGAAAAGCAATTGTAGGGGGAACCTTTTTAACTTTTTGCATCTATGCGTTTTGGTTGTGGGTTGCTATTGGTTCGCTTCCAAAAGAAGTGTTAGTCCATGGTGTTCAGGAACAACTTTCTGCCAGTGAGCTTTTAATGCAGGAAACAGGCTCTTCTTTTTTAGGGCAAGCGTCTTTATTTTTTGGTTTTTTTGCTATTGTCACCTCTGTGCTGGGTGTGGGGTTTTCTATGGTCGATTTTTTAGCAGATGGCTTAAATGTCACAAGAGAAGGAATTGTGCGCGTAGGGTTATCCGCACTTGTTTTTATCCCTCCAGCTTTAATTGCCGGCTTTTACAAGGATATATTTCTTTCTGCTTTAGGGATTGCAGGTGGATTTGGCGAGGCGTTTTTAAATGGTTTACTGCCTGTTTGGATGGTCTATGTGGGACGCTATCGGATGGGGCTATCACAGGACAATAGTTGGGGCGGAAAGTTCCTTTTATGGGGGTTGGGTTTGGTTGCGATTTTGATCATGGGTGTGGAAATCTATCTCTTAACCGATATTCCGTACTTCACAGGTTGAAAAAACGTAATCTTTTAATCCTCAGAGACATAAAAAAATGCTCGGAATATTTACAAATATTCCTGCGCTTTTTTATCTCACTCGACTTTGGACAAAAACCACGGGCTTTGCCCATGGTTTTGTCCAAATAATGCGGGCAGCGCCCGCTTGTGTCCTCGAGGAATGATGATTATGGACTTCCTAACCGCAACAACAAGTCATAGATCCTGCATTTCGTCTAGAAACGGAATTTCTTGGACAAAATCATGGGCGAAGCCCGTGGTTTTTTTGTCCAAAGTCCAGTTATCTCACTGATAATCAAAATATTACATTTTTCTAACCAGTGAAGTGCGGAATGTCGGAATGTCGGTCGGGAATATCGGTCTTAATCAAAAATTAATAAATAGAGACTATAATTACCTTTATAAATAACAACACTAAATAAAAAATAAAGAAAAAAGAAAAATCATGGACTATGTATCTGCATTTAAAAACAATTTTGGCTTTTTCACGCCTATTTATTACGATAAAGAAGAAGGCGTGAAGAAATCCTGTACAGAAAGTTTTCTTGAGGCAGTGGATGGCTATTTTGATTATGGAACAAGACTTCATGCAGAAGTCTCTAAAGAGGGTGACATTAAAATATCCCTGCTTCCCTCAAATCAAAGTAGATCTATTTTGTGTTTGAAAAAAGCTTCTTGCTTTACAGTGGTCATTCCAATTATCATGTTGTTGGTCAAGTTCTGTACCTATCCTCTTCGCAGAGCTAAGATTTCTAATTTAAATTGTGTGGTTGAAAATAAAAACATTGGTAAAGTTAAAGATGTGTTTAGTAGACATTTTAAAGAGGCAGAGTCTTCTGTTCGCGTCAATGATAAAAAAGTTGATATCGACGATAAAGAAATAGATGACAAAGATCTATTGAACGCTACCCCAATAGATCTTAATATGATGAATTGCAAAAATTTAAACCTCAATGAGAATCTTATCTACTTAATAGATGAAGATGCTCAGGGTGCATCTGGTGAGAAGTCTAGCGTTCCTTTGAGAGATATTATTCAAGTTTTCGGGCAAAAAGTGAATGAAGCGCTTGAAAAAGAGCCAACGAAAAAGGGGTTTGTATTCAACATCGAAGAAGACCCTTATTTTAAAAAGCTTCAGAATCTTTATCTTTTTCCTTCATCAGACCTCGTTCTAATTTTTAGAAAGATGGTGGATATGAGTATACTTAAATCATTTGTTATTGAAAACGGTGTTTGCTTTTTCAGAAAATAACTAAAACAGACGAAACTTATCTTTTGTAAAACAGAAAAAAATGATGGATGGGGCAGGGATACGCACATCCAAGCCAATTTATAGGTAGAAAAGAAGAATAACAGAATAGGCAGGATCGCATCCCCAAATGCTTTGGGGGACGGCCACGATGGGCAGGCATAAAACTTGTTTTTCTGGGAGCCGCATTCGCTGCTCTCAGGAAGGTGGACTTTTTTCTTCTTCAATCGTTCTTACTGGACTTTGGACAAAACCATGGGCGAAGCCCGTGGTTTTGTCCAAAGTCCAGGTTCTTATCGTCGTATCGTTTTTATCTTCACTTTTATACATCTGTCTTGATGCGTATGCCAGTTTATCCTGTTTTTCTTCTTTATTTTATCCTGTTTCTTGTTTCGGTACATCCTGTGCATCACTAATAGGCGGGATGACAAAAACAATAGAAAGCTCTTCCATTGGCCCAGCACTTGGCGTTGCTTCCAAAGAATAAAAATAATCTCCTTCGCGCAGTTTTTGAATTTTTGTGACTCGTGCCACAGAGAGCCCTTCCGGAAACATCCCATCTAACCCGGTTGTCAGCAGTTCATCCCCTACATGAATCAGTGCAGGGGTGCGTAGGTCCAGATCTTTTCCCTTTTCGTCTGCAAAATCAAAATTAAAGCCCACACCAATTAGAATACTTCCTCTTGATCTCCAAAGAGGCTCTGCGCTGCCATGCAAATAGCCCTTAGCAAGATATTGGATATTCTGTTTATCTGCGCGTACTGCGCGTACAGAGGGGGTAAGAGAGGGATCTGTGATCAGACGCACCAATGAATGGTGCTTGTCTGCCTTTTCGATGATGCCCACTAAAGAATTGCCTACAATCACAGGGCTGTTTTTGGCAACAATCTCTTCTTTTTTTTCTTCGTTGGTCTGCGTGCCCACATCAATCCAGCAATAACTATTCCATAGAGCGGCAGAACGATAAAAAATGCGCGCACAAACGTGTTGTGGATGAGGGGGAGTAATCTGAATGCGTGCAGAAAGTTCGCTTAAGGTCTGTTTAAGAAGATGATTTTCGGTTTCAAGAGATGCAATCTCTTTTAAGTGAGATTCTTCTTCATTTACACTAAGAGGTGTTTTAAGTAGTCCCAATAAAGATGCACGCGCTCCATTAGCGCTCTCTAAGCTTAGGGTGAAGAGCGCTAAGAGGGCGATGGCCAGAAAAAGATAGGGTTTAAGTTGCATGCCGCTCTGTTTCCAGTTCGATTTGCGTCTCATGGAATCATTTTCCTAACCGCTTCAATGGCTTTGGCCACTGTTTCAATTTGGGAAGGAATGAGCCCTGCAAAGTTGATCCTTCCATCATCTGGCATATGAATGGCATGTTCTTGCACTAAACGCTCGACTTCTTCAATAGAAAGGCCTGTATAAGAAAACATCCCTTTTTGCTGGCATAAGAAGGGCATGTTGGTTGCTTGCGCAAAAGCTTGGCGCATTTCTTGAATGCGTGTGCGCATTTGGCTAACTTCTTGTTTCCATTGGTTTTTGAGCGCTGAATCGCTTAAGATTGTTTTAGCAATTAACGAACCATGAAGAGGAGGTGATGAGTAAAGAGTGCGGATAATGCGCCTGATTTGGCTCAAAAGACCTTTTCCTTGAGCGCAGACTGCGAGTGCGCCTAAACGTTCACCATAAAGGCCCATATTTTTTGCAAAAGAGTAACTTACCAGACATTCAAGACCCTCAGAGATAAATAAAGAGAGAGGGTAAACATCTTGAATAAAGTCCTCCCCAAATCCTTGATAGGCGATATCAAAAAAGGGCAGTAAATTGCGCTGCTTAATCGATTGGCAAATTTCCCCCCATTCCTCTCTTGTAGGATCGATTCCGGTAGGGTTGTGGCAGGAAGTTTGAAGTAAAATAATGCTCTCATTTGGCATCTGTTCAATGGCGTAGAGCATCTCTTCAATTAAAAGAGTTTGATTAGCTGCATAGGGATAAAATTCTACCCGAAAGCCAACATTTTGGAAGATTTGCTGATGGTTTGGCCATGTGGGGTTAGATAAATAGATGATAGGTTTTTTGCAAGCCTTCATTAAAAGCTCTGCCCCGATTCTGAGTGCTGCAGTTCCACCAACCGTTTGCACGCTCACGCGCTCAGGCGGCAATTGGGGAAAGAGCAGAGCTTCCAAACATTCAATAAAAAGAGAATCACCTTCAATGGGCAGGTATTCTTTATTTAATTTCTGAGAAAGAAGGCGCATTTCAGTTTCTTTTACAGAGGGTAAAACCCAAGGAAGGCCGTTTTGATCCCTGTATGCACCTACCCCTAAGTTAATTTTATGGGAACGGGGATCATTTTTAAAAGCGATGGGGAGTTTGAGAATGGGATCGCTTGGTAAAGTGGGCAGATCTGAAAGAGAGGAATTTCTCAAAGGATGGCTCTTGGTTTATTAAGTTTCTAAGGAAGCGCGATGGTTCGCTAAATAGATAGCTAGCTTTTCAAAAGCTTTAGCACGGTGGGAAATTTTATTTTTTATTTCTGCAGTGATCTCTCCAAAGCTCTTTTCATAGTCATTTTTTACAAATAGAGGATCATAACCAAATCCATCACTTCCTCTTCCTTGCTTAAGAATCATGCCCTCACAGCGGCCTGTAAATGTTTTAGTTTCCCCAAGAGGAGTAGCAAACGCTAAACAGCATTCGTAATAAGCTGTTCTTTGCATCTCTTCTTGCCCATCTAATGCCTCTAGCAGCTTTTTGTTATTCTCGCCATCTGTGGCTCTGGAATCTTTAGCTCCGGGGGGACCTGCATAGCGTCTGGAAAAAACACCAGGAGAACCTTTAAGAAAAGGAACAAGAAGCCCGGAATCATCAGCTATAGCAGTGATTAGAAAAGTATTGGCAGCATGCCGGGCTTTGATTAATGCATTTTCTTCAAAAGTAGTGCCGGTTTCTTCAGGGGGTTCATAGTCCGGAAAATCATTTAAAGAGAGGACGTCAAGCCAATTAATTGTTTTTAGCATAGAGCGGCATTCCTGAATTTTAGGAATGTTTTTACTGGCAATGACAATCTGCATAAATGCTCTCTTATTTGGAGTTTAGATAACTTTCGATCTTTTCAACAGTATAATTTTGTTCTTTGAACTCAAAAGATTCTTTAACTTTGTGTCCTATCATTTGTTCCGCTAATTTGGATTTATAAGAGAGGATATTTTGATCGATATCAGCTTCCCATGGCCCTAAAATGGTATAGACGATTTTTTCTCCACCATCTTTTGTCATAGTGACAGTTGTCCCTAAATTAATGCTTTGCGTATCAATTTCTTTGACCGGAATAATTTTAGCACGGCTAATTTGATCGGAGAGCACCTTCATCTCGCCTTGTATCATCGAACGCTTTTGAAGTGCGACTTTATATTCAGCATTTTCTCGTAGATCGCCGTGTTCTTTTGCTACACTGATTTCTTGTGCAACTTTAAGCATTTCTACATTTGTTAAATGCTCTAAACGCTCATAAGTCTTACGATAGCCCTCGTCAGTGGTCCAAAGTGTATGGTCTTCCTCAACCTCTTTTTCATAACGCTCTTCTTCACTTTCGATAGAGGGTTGTACCACTTTAGCCAAAGCGCGCAGAGATTTCACATCAGGGGAGCCCAGTGTACGGCATTTGGATGCTAGAAGAAGGAATTCCTTAATGTATTCAAGAGTTGCTCCCTCGATAATGCATCGGATCACTTCATAGCGTTTGACTGTAATCAGAGAGTAGATTTTTTTAATTAGTTCACGATATTGAGCTTCTTGTCCTTGTTCTAATTTATGAAGCAGAACAAGCAAGCTCTCCAGGAAGAGGCGTTTGCCTTCTATATCGGAAAAGGGAATGTTTTTTTCTTTGGAGAGAATTTTTTGGAAATACCAGACATATACATCGGGCGCTTCTTGCGGATTTTGTTGTAGATTTTCTAAAAGCGAAATGAGGTGGTCAGAATGAGGAGGTTGGTTGAATTCATTAAAAATATAATCGCGTAGAGCTGTTTGCTCTAAACTAAATAAGAGGCGAGTAAAAATCTCTACCCAGTCTGCGCGCTCTTTGCGAAGGGCAAGCATAGCCTGCTTTTTAAAAGCTAAAATTTCCATTTCATTAATAATAGAAACGATGTCTTTAGACTGTGCGATGAGCTCTTTGAGTGAATGGTCTTCATTTTTTACTTTGAGAAGAGTTTCTAAGAAGATAGCAATTTGAATTTCATGTGTAGGAGTAATGTTTGGTATAGTAAATAGCTGATTGAGTTTATCAAGGATAGATTGTTTGACCTCTTCTTTTTTGAGCATGTTGGGGAAGTCCCGCACATAATTGTAGGTGGTGACGAGGATTTCGCTTAAATCGCTTTGACCGTGCATCTCTTGTTTCATCTGATCTTCATGTGAAAGAGCCTGGTTTCTTAAAGCGAAGGCGCCTTTGAGGGTTTTTGGGGTTTCAATGAGCGTGTCTTTTTTGATTTTAGCACGCGCAGATTGCCACCATTTTGACCATTCGACTTCAGGAATCACAAGATCTGCCATATGGTCTTTGATTTCTGTGGCGCTTAAAGGGCCAAGATCTCTAAGTAGGAGGTGCATCACTTCCAATGAATCTTTTCTGGCTAATGCCTCTAATGCATTGGGGTTACCAAACCTGCGAGCAAGAAAGTTGTCATCAGCAAGAGGTATAAGCATTTTAAAGGCGTTGGAGTAGGTCATATCACGCCTGCCAGTGACATTCTCAAATTCTAAGGTAATCTGCTCACGGATAGGAGAAATATCTACAATTTCTCCAGTCCCCCAGCCACCGACATGGTAGACAAATTTTCCTTTGGCCATATGATAGAGCAGTTCATAATTACTTAGCGCTCCCTGGAAAAATTCCTGGGTGCGCAGCCCAACCAAGCGGATACGCTGGTTGAATTGAGGATCGTTTCCAAATTTTTTCTCTAAAGCTTGATAGGCTAATTGTCCAAGGAGGGGGTTATTAGTGGTTTGTAAGTCTAATATTAAACGTAAAAGGCGGTAGCCATCGGTTTGAGATTCTACAATTTTCCATAGTTGAAGGGCCATATCTACATATTTTCCAAAAGTTGGGGCCATATCAGAGGTTTTAAATAGTTCTAAAATCTGACAGAGTTCTTCGATGTCGACCTGATCGTTATTGGTGTATTCTTCCCATAGAACTAATATTTTCTGCAGATCGCTGTTTTCGATTTTTTGTTTAAATTCTTTTAGGTAGGCCATCAATTATCCTTCTTTTAAAAAACTATGGTGTTGACTTGCGTTATTTAAAATCATATCCTTCAGAAACTTTATCATCAATAAAAACAGATATGAATAGTGAAAATTTAAGGTGTTGGTTTCTTAAAAGAAGACGAGCTCTCCCCTGGAGAGGAGATCCCACCCCCTACCAAGTCTGGGTATCTGAAATCATGCTGCAGCAAACTCAGGCGGTCGTTGTAATTGCCTTTTTTGAGCGCTGGATGCAACAATTTCCTACCATTAAAAAATTGGCCGAAGCTCATTTAGACGAGGTGCTCAAAACTTGGGAGGGTTTGGGATATTATTCCAGAGCGCGCCATTTGCATGCGGCAGCGCGCCTTATTATGGAACAATACGAAGGGGAATTACCAAGAGACGCTAATGAACTCGCTAAAATTAAGGGGATAGGTCCCTATACCGTAGGAGCTATCCGAAGTTTTGCTTTTAAAGAGAAGGCTGCTGCAGTGGATGGCAATGTGTTGCGTGTGATTGCCAGGCATGATGCTTTAGAATTTCCCATTGATGAGATGAAAACCCAAAAAGAGATTCGTCAAAGGGTTCAAAATTTACTGCCAGATGAGGCTCCCTGGGAAATTACAGAAGCTTTAATAGAGTTAGGTGCCACCCTTTGCAATAAAGAGCCGAAATGTCAGCAGTGTCCTATACAAAACTCTTGTTTAGCTTTTAAGCAGGGAAGAGCAAAAGAGCTTCCTATACGAAAAGCGAGGAGGCAAACAGAGCTGCTTTATAGAGTTGTAGCCGTAGTAGTCTGTGATAATCATCTATTAGTGCGTAGGGATGAAGATAAAAAGATCATGTCCCATCTTTGCCAATTTCCCTATTTTGAGATTTCACGAGAACAAAAAAATGAAGATAACCTGCATGAGCGGGTTTATCTTCCGTTAAAACTTGATCTTGTTAAGGAACTATCCGGCCAGCAGCATACGTTTACTCGTTTTAAGGCTTATCTCTATCCTTTTTTGTTTAAGGCAGAACATAGGGAAAAGGTTGAAGGGTTTGAATGGGTGAGTTTGCAGGATGTGCAGAAGTTGCCTTTTTCATCGGGCCATCGGCAAGTTTTTCAAGAGCTTTTAATAGAAAAAGAACAGAGATAGACAGTCATAAGGGAAAGAAAGAATGACAGGATAGGCAGGCATACGCATCAGGCTAACTCTTGCAGCCCTTCAGGCTGCGATACCTAAC